>CATPBS010000319.1 GCA_955652715.1 uncultured Candidatus Udaeobacter sp. | reverse complement strand
CCGGCTGTGCGCGGTTCGGCGTTGTTGCTTCCTTGTAACCTTTGATGAACTGGCAGGCGAGCCAGCGGAAAACGTAATCTGTGATGCTCGTCGCGTGTCGGATATCTGGATTTTTTGTAAATCCGCTCGGCTCGAATCTCTGATACGCGAATTTTTTCACCAGACTCTCCAACGGCACGCCGTACTGCAGCGCAATTGAAGTGAGCGTGCCGACGGTGTCCATCAATCCGCCGATGGTGCTTCCCTCCTTCGACATGGTGATGAAGAGTTCGCCCGGCTGCCGGTCTTCATACAAACCAACTGTGATGTAACCTTCGTGCCCGGCGATCTCGAACCGGTGGGTCATGGAATCGCGCGTGTCCGGCATACGATGCCGAACGGGTTGACCAAGCCGACTCCGCAGCGTTGCCAATTCTTGTTGCAGTTCGAGAATCCGCTTTTGTAGCGCGTCTCTCTCTAATCCGGCATCACCGATGCCGACTACAGCGCCCATGTCTTTCGTCTTGCGCGTGTTCAGAGGCGCGGAGCGCTTCGAGCCCTCGCGATAAATCGCGATCGACTTCAGGCCCAGTCGCCACCCTTCGATGTAGCTGTTCATAATGTCGTCCACGGTGGCTGACTCCGGCATGTTAACGGTCTTGGAAATCGCACCGCTCAGGAATGGCTGGGCTGCAGCCATCATTTTCAGGTGCGCCATGTAATGCAGCGAGCGCTCGCCTTTGAACGGCTTGAATGCGCAATCGAAAATCGGCAAGTGTTCCGGTTTCAGACCAGATGAGATTTTGGATCCGTCGGTGTCTGTGACGTCCTCGATTGTGTCGAACGCATCGATGTGCGCGATGATGCGCTCGATCTCCTCCGAATTGTAACCGACTTTCTCCAGCGCGGGCTTGACGGTTTGGTTCACAATTTTGAGCATGCCGCCACCGGCCAGCAGCTTGTATTTTACCAACGCGATGTCCGGTTCGATTCCCGTCGTGTCGCAATCCATCAGGAAACTGATCGTGCCGGTCGGCGCGAGCACGGTTACTTGCGCGTTGCGATAGCCGTAGCGTTTGCCCAGCTCCGCCGCGCTGTCCCAAACTTTTGCAGCTTCTTCTTTCAAATGCGCGAACTCCTTCGCGTCCGAAATTTCGCGTACCGCCTGGTGATGCAGCTCCATCACTTCGAGCGTCGATGCGACGTTATCCTTCGCGACCGGCTTCGGCACGCCGCTGGCGCGCGCGTCGTGATAGCCTGGGAACGGTCCTATGGCCCGCGCCAATCGCGCGCTTTGTTCGTACGCTTCGCCGGTCATAATCGCAGTGATCGCGCCACAGAGCGCCCGGCCTTGGACGCTAGCGTAACCGTAGCCGTAACTCATGATGAGCGAGCCGAGATTCGCATAACCGAGTCCGAGCGTGCGGAAGATATGCGAGTTCTCCGCGATTTCTTTGATCGGGTAGCTTGCGTTATCGACTATGATCTCCTGCGCAGTGATGAAGATGCGCACCGCCGCTTTGAATCGCTCGACATCAAAGTCGCCGTCCGCGGTTTTGAACTTCATCAAATTGAGCGACGCGAGATTGCAGGCCGTATTGTCGAGAAAGAGATACTCTGAGCACGGGTTAGTGGAATTTTGCCGGCCTGTACCTTTGCACGTGTGCCACTTGTGGATGGTGGAATCGAATTGCATTCCAGGATCGCCGCAGATGTATGTGCCCTCAGCAATTTTCCGGAGCAGCGTCCGCGCATCTTTGCGTTCACACGGTTGCCCATCCGTCACCCGGCGCGTCCACCATTCACGGGCTTCCAGCGCCGCGTCCATGAATTCGTCGCTTACTCGTACGCTCACGTTTTCGTTTTGATACATAACTGAGCCGTACACGTCGCCGTTGTAACTGCCGTCATAACCCTGTTCGATGAGCGCCCATGCTTTTTTCTCTTCTTTCTGTTTGGCGTCGATGAACTCTTCTATGTCCGGGTGCCAATCCTTAAGGGTGTTCATCTTCGCCGCGCGCCGCGTTTTGCCGCCGCTTTTCACGACATTCGCCACCTGATCATAAACCTTCAGGAACGACAGCGGTCCGCTGGGTTTGCCGCCGCCGCTCAATTTCTCTCGTGTCGATCTTAAGGAAGAAAGATCCGTGCCGGTGCCACTGCCGTACTTGAAAAGCATGGCTTCGCTCATGGCCAACCGCATAATGTCTTCCATCGTGTCGTTCACACTCTGGATGAAGCAGGCGCTTCCCTGCGGATATTCGTACTGTGACGGCGCGCGTTCGGCTTTGCCCGTTTCGCGATTGTAAAAATAATTCCCCGCGCCTCCGTCCTTCCCGACGCCGTATTGATGATACAATCCAACATTAAACCAGACCGGGGAATTAAAGGCGCCATGCTGGTTTAAACACAGCCACGTGAGTTCGTTGTAAAACGTCTCTGCGGCTTCTTCATCCGCAAAGTAGCCATCCGCCATTCCCCAGTCGCTGATCGTGCGTGTGACGCGGTGAATCAATTGCCGCACTGACATTTCTCGTCCCCCGTTGTACGGATCCGTGCCATTCGCGATGTCGCCGTAGAAATATTTTGACACCGCAATCTTGGTCGCCAGCGCACTCCAACTCTTCGGGACTTCAATGTCCTCCTGCTTAAAAATGACCTTGCCACTATCATCAGTGATTTCCGCGGTTCGCCGTTCCCATTCGATTTGATCAAACGGCGGAACGGAAGCGTCGCTGAAAACGCGCTCAAAACGGAGCGCGGCATTCGTCTTTTTTTCAGCCGTGCGTGTTTGGCGGGTGGTTGATCGAGACCGGGGATTAAGTGAAGCGGGCGGAATTCCAGGTTTTAGTTGAATCATGGCGGTGAGGGAGGGTTGAGGTTCCGAATAAGCTGTGAATACTCGTGAACAGCGGCGCTAACAAGCTGTGAATCCCAGTCGACAACAAGTAATAGCGTGGCTCTCCAAGTGGACATACAATATGCAGCCATCGCAGCACGCATGGCAAGCATAAAATTGTAACATTTTTCGTGCGACGGGATCGGAGATCAGGGTTTCAGCGCTAATCTGAACCCTGAATCCTGAAAGCTCCTGCGGCCTACGTTGCAAACGCCAAAGCGTAACTCATATTAAGCGGCTCTTTGCGCGGCATCGACCCTTGGAAAAGGAAGGGTGGCTGAGTCCGGTTTAAGGCACTCGACTCGAAAGTGAAAAAGTGGGGCTTGCATGGATTTGCAAAGTTTTGCCAATCGCCCTGAAAGTGGCTCCAGCAAAGGGCTTTTGGGCGATTCGACTTTTCCGAAATGTTCCTCCACTTTGCGCGGTTTTGCGCAAAACTGGACAGTGACCGTAGAAACTGACCGTAGAAATTTCGCCGCTCATGGCCTCGTGCCTGATCGAGTGCCCCAAAAGTTTCAGCGGCTAGCACACGGTTTTCACAGTTTTCCTCGACATCGATTGCGCCATGCGGGGCGCACCTCTCGCCCATCGCTGTGGAATGATGTGTCGCATGGAGAACGACAAGGAGACGAGTCAATTCCCTTCATTCGACAAACGAATGGTCTATTCGCCGGGAGAATTCGCAGCCTTGTTTGGGAAGCATCAGACTTGGGGATACCGTCAGCTCTACAGGGG
>CATPBS010000318.1 GCA_955652715.1 uncultured Candidatus Udaeobacter sp. | reverse complement strand
TTCCCATTTCGCTCAAGAGCGATTTGGCTTCCTCGTCCGTTTGAGCCGTGGTGACGATTGTAACATCAAATCCGATGTTGCGCTTGATTTTGTCGAGCTCGACTTCAGGAAAAATCGATTGATCCGAAATTCCGAGAGTATAGTTGCCGTGGTTATCAAAACAACGCGGAGACACGCCGCGAAAGTCGCGAATGCGCGGGAGTGCGGCCTTGATGAACCTCTCGAGGAATTCGTACATGCGCTCTCCACGCAAAGTCACCTTAGCGCCAATCGCCTGGTCTTTTCGTAATTTGAAATTGGAAATGCTTTTCTTGGCCAGCGTTTCCACCGCGCGCTGGCCCGTGATCAACGCTAGTTCTGCTTTAGCTTCTTCCAGCGCTTGCTTTACGTCCGACTGCGAGCCCACCGAGGTGTTAATGACTACTTTCTCGACCTTGGGAATCTGGTGAACGTTTTTGTAGCCGTGCAGTTTTTGCAGGGCCGGCATAACGCGCTCTTTGTAATGGCGATGAAATTCGTTTTCCATTTCCAACAAGCTGAGAGTTAGCTTTTCTTTTTGTTCTCTTTCGTTTTCGACTCTGCGCCTCTCACGGGTTTGGCGTCACGTTCGATTAATTTCACGTTGGAAATATGAATTGGCCCCTCGCGCTCGGCGATTTTTCCGCTCGGATTATCCTGAGACTTCCGAAGATGTTTCTTAATAATGCGCACGCCTTCAACCAAAACACGCTGCTGCCCGGGAAACACCGCCAGGATCTTCCCTGAAGAACCGTGGAAATTCCCGGACACGATCTCGACTTGGTCGCCTTTTCTAACGTGACATTTGGTTCGATTCATAGGACTTCCGGGGCAAGCGAGACAATTTTCATGAAGTTGCGCTCGCGCAATTCGCGGGCGACCGGCCCGAAAATGCGCGTGCCGCGAGGATTCAAATCTTTGTCGATAATCACGATCGCGTTGTTATCGAAGCGCAGCAGCGAACCGTCCTCGCGCCGGATCGGCTGTTTCGTGCGGACGAGAACCGCACGCACCACTTCGCCTTTCTTTACGGTTCCAGTGGCGCTGGCTTCCTTCACGTTCGCAGTGATTACGTCGCCGATCCCGGCGTAACGCGTGGATTTACCGATCACACCAATCATCGTGGCCATGCGCGCGCCGCTGTTGTCTGCCACATCCAATCTGGATCGAAGTTGTACCATAAGAACGAGGAGTTAGCCGGAAGCCGGTTCAAAGTTACTTTTGGACGACCTCCACGAGACGCCACCGCTTTAGCTTGCTCAGCGGTCGCGTCTCCATGATGCGAACGGTGTCGCCAGTCTTCGCCTGGTTCTGCTCATCGTGCACATAAAATCTTTTCATCTGTTTCACGATCTTGCCGAACTTGGGGTGCGGCACACGCGTGACTGTTCGCACCACAATCGTCTTGTTCATGCTGCTGGAAATCACTTCGCCGGTTCGTGTCTTGCGTGAACCGCGGGTCACGGGCCCGGCCTGCGGCAAAGCTGTTGATGGCAGTGGTTGATCTTGCTCGGGCATAACTCTACTCCTTCGCGGTCTGTTTCGCTCGGTGCGACAGCGTCATTTCAATGCGGGCAATGTCACGCCGCAGCAAGCGCAGCCTACTTGGCTGCTCCAGTTGGCCGCTCTGCTGTTGCAAACGCAGATGAAGCCTTTCCTGGCGCAAGTCGCGTCTCTTGGTCAGTAACTCGTCCGTGCTCAGCTCAGTGAGTTCTTTCATTTTCATGGTTCTCAAGCAGCCCTGACGTGATGTCGTGTAAGAAACTTTGTGCGCACCGGCAACTTGTCCGCTGCAAGGCGCAAAGATTCGCGCGCGACCGATTCCGGCACGCCATCTAGCTCAAACAGAATGTTACCAGGCCGCACCGTGGCGACCCAGTACTCGGGTTGGCCTTTGCCCTTGCCCATCCGCGTTTCCGGTGGACGCGCCGTCACAGATTTATCAGGGAAAATGCGGATCCACAGTTTGCCCTTGCGCTTCATATTGCGAGTGAGCGCGACACGCGCGGCTTCCAACTGCGTGTTGGTGATCCACGCACGTTCTAGTGTCTGCAAACCAAACTCGCCAAAATCGATTCTGAGATTGCGCGAAGCGGTTCCCTTTCGACTTCCCCGCTGGGACTTTCGATACTTCACGCGTTTTGGCATCAATGGCATAAATTTTCTTCCTAGACTTCAGCGGGCTCAGGGGCCGGTGGTGGTGGTGCAGCCGACTGAGGCGTTGCTTCTTCCTTTTTACAGATCCAACATTTCACCCCGATCTTGCCATAGACCGTGTTTGCTTCAGAGAACCCGTAATCGATGGGCGTGCGCAAGGTGTGCAGTGGAACCTTTCCCTCTCGATACCATTCCGAGCGCGAAATCTCGGCGCCGTTGAGCCGGCCCGAACACCGCAGTCGAATTCCTTCCGCGCCAAAATCCATAGCGGTCTGGACGGCTTTCTTCATCGCACGGCGATAGGCAATTCGCCGCTCGATCTGCAGCGCTACGTTTTCTGCGACGAGCTGAGCGTCAAGTTCCGGCGTTTTGATTTCCTGAATATCGATCTTGACCTGTTTGCCCTCGGCCATCTTCGAAATTTCTTCCGTCATCTTTTCAATCTCTGCGCCCTTTCGTCCGATCACAATTCCCGGACGCGCAGTATAAATGGTCACCCGAATTGAATTCCACGCTCGCTCGATCACAATTTTCGATACCGCGGCGAACTGCAGCTTCTTCTTCACGTAATTGCGAATCTTCAGGTCGCTATGCAAAAATGAGGGGAGTTCCTGTGGCGACGCATACCAGCGCGAGCGCCAGTCTCGATTCACGCTCAGCCGAAACCCGGTTGGATTCACTTTTTGTCCCATAAGATTATTTCTTCGTCTTTGCGCCCTGCTTCGGCGCCGCTGATTTTTTATCGGTCAGCTTTGGCGCGTTCTCACTCGCGTCGACCTTAGTCTGCTTCTTCGCCGCTTTCTTCTCTTGTTCTCGTTTCGCTTTTCGCGCCTCGCGTGTTTTGATCGGAATTTCGTCCGATAACACAATGCGAATGTGACTGGTGCGTTTCAGAATCCCGCTGGCACTGCCGCGGGCGCGCGCCATGATCCGCTTTAACGTTGGGCCTTCACCAACAACCGCCTCTTTCACCACCAACCCATCTGGTTTTAGATTGGCATTGTTTTCTGCATTCGCGATTGCGCTCTTCAGCGTCTTGCCAATCAGAAATGCCGCTTTCTTCGGCGTGAAAGCCAGCAGATCGAGTGCTGCCGAAACCGGGAGACCCTGGATCTCACGCGTAACTTCCCGCACCTTGAACGGCGAAATCCGCGCGTATTTATATATCGATCTGACTTCCATGACTTGGTGACGTTAAAAAGTTAAAAGGGTTACAACGCTACAAAGGCGGCTTCCCTTCTCCCTACTGTAACTTTGTAACTCTTTTAACATGTTAACTCTGTTTCAGTTCAAACTCACATTGGGTTGCGCATCCACCTGGAGGCGGTCCCCAACTCTTATTTTTTCCTTGTTTGAATCCATTTCCTGAATTACCGCACCGCAAATCTTTTGCCGCACATCGACTACTCGCAGGATCGCGATCTTTCGATCATCTCGCATTACCCGCATTGGCATTCCAATCTTTACGCCTTGTTTTTCGCCAAGGTTGCCGACTACAAACGACCACTCCTCCTTTACGCTGATCACGCTCCCATCCATTAAGCTAGGCTCAGGCGCGTCCGGCGCACTAACGGATTTTGTGATCAGCGTATTTATGCTGCGCAGCTGCGCCTCCACGTCCATTCGTGCCTTCGCATCGCCGCCCTGCGACGTTTTTAAGTAATACAACACCGCTTCGTTCAAG
>CATPBS010000317.1 GCA_955652715.1 uncultured Candidatus Udaeobacter sp. | reverse complement strand
GGACCATCATCGCCATAGCCCGGCAGACGCGAGTGAACGCCGGTAAGATGCGCGTTCTGAAGTGACGTCAGGCTATCGAGCCACGCGCCGGACATGTCGCGTTCGGGACGCTTCGGTTCGCATCCAAACACCTCGGAATAGAATCGAACCAGCCTTTTCCAATCTCTGGCAATCAGATTTGTGTGAACATATTTGGCTCGGATTGGCATTGTTCCCTTGCTCGGTAAAGTTCTCCAAATACTAACGCCTTATCTTGTTTATGCCGACGAATGTTCTGGGGACAGAGTTAAAATGTTGTTGTCGCAACCCGATGACCGGATTCTACCGCGACGGTTTTTGTCGAACAGGTCCGGAAGACGTCGGCCAGCATACCGTCTGCGTTAAAGTCACGCAGGAGTTCCTGGATTATTCCGTGCTCGATGGCAATGATCTCGTCACGCCGCATCCCGAATTCGGCTTCCCCGGACTCAAACCGGGCGACAAATGGTGCGTGTGCGTCACGCGCTGGAAAAGCGCCCTAGATCACAAGCGCGCCGCCCCTGTCGATCTTGAAGCAACCCACGCCTCCGCGCTCGAGTTCGTCACCCTGGAGGAATTGAAGGAGCACGCGCTGGAATAGGTAGCGCGCACGCGGTTGAATCCCAGTGAGTTTGCCGCCACGCTAATGCTGAATTGAACCTTCCATTCAGTCTTTTCCTGGCCCTGCGGTTTTTGAAGCCGAAGCGGACGTTTCTGTCGATAATCACATTGATTTCTGTCCTCGGCGTGATGCTCGGCGTGACGGTGCTGATTCTCGTAATTGCAGTAATGACCGGGTTCGACCGCGAGTTACGCCAAAAAGTGATTGATTTCGATGCGCACATTCTCGTGAGCTCCGAAGACGTGTTGCGCGATTGGCGAGCGCTCAAAACCAAGATCGACAATACGCCGGGCGTCATTGCGACTGCACCCTACATTCAGGGGCCGGTGATCGTGGAGTTTCAAAACCGGCGGCTCGCCCCACTCATACGCGGAATCGATCCCGAGCAGGAAGAGAAAGTGATTCCGCTGCGAAAATTCATCAAATACGGCAAACTCGATCTGGAAGGCGAATCGACAGTGCTAGGGATTGAACTCGCCCGAAAACTGCAGGTGAGCGTCGGTGACAAGATCACCGTCTATTCGCCGGGTAATCTTGGTCAGATTCTCGATAGCATTAAGAAACTGGAGAACGCCAGGGGCGAAGAAGAGAAAAAAGCAGTCGATCAATTGCGCGACGTGATTCTCCCGAAAGAATTGACCGTTACCGGTATTTTTGAGACCGGACACTACTTGCACGATTCCGAGTTTCTTCTCGTGCCGATTTATGTCGGACAAGAGTTATACGGCTTGGGGGATGCGTTGCATGGCATTACAATCAAGACAGATGACCCATATGGCGCTGAGCGCGTAAAACAGGCGATCCAACAATTTCTGGAGCCCCCGCAATACGTGCAGACGTGGATCGAGATGAATCATCAATATTTCGAGGCTGTGCGGCTCGAACGCACGGTAATGTTTTTTCTCTTGTTCTTTATCGTAGTCGTCGCGGCCTTTGGAATCATGAGCACGCTGATCACGGTGACCGTTCAAAAGCGGCGCGAAATCGGAATTATGAAGGCGCTCGGAGCGAACCTCGCGCAAATCATTTGGGTTTTTCTTGGCCAGGGAACGGTCGTCGGCCTTTTTGGCACGCTTACCGGCCTCGGGCTCGGGATGACGCTGATTCGTTACCGGAACGAATTCAGTCACTGGCTCGCATCGACGTTGCACATCGAGATCTTCCCGCGCGAAGTTTATCAATTTTCGTCGATTCCGGCGGAGGTGATCCCGCGAGACGTTGCAATCATCTGTGTCAGCGCGTTTTTCATCTGCTCCTTCGCCGCGTTGATTCCCGCCTATTTCGCTGCGCGCCTCGATCCAGTGAAAGCGCTCCGGTACGAGTGACGTGTAGCCACGGCCGAGCCGTCCTATTCTTAACCGCCCACAGGGCGGTGGCTACAAAGACGTCAGAAGAATCTCCAGCGCACGAAATGTGTAATCGTAGCCTTCTGCCCATTCACTTTGACGCGGGCCGGCCACGTTGAGGATGTCGATCTTGTTTTTGCGGACAAAATCGGCGATCAACGGTGCAGCGTCTTCCGCGGAAATTTTTGAGGCATCGATCAGTTGGTGCGGCCGTTGTAGCTCCACGCAGAAGCGGACTGTTTGCTCAGTGCCGCCGCTCAACTTGCCGGGATAAATAATAATGGTGCCGTCGGAATCCTTTACGTTCTGCAAAGTCCGCTCGCTAAATCCCCCGGCCTCCAACTCCTGAACTGGATATTGATCCGGAATCCTGCCGAATTCATCGAGGCGCCCGGCCGGACACCACCCATCACACTCAATTCCCTGCTTGAGTGCGACATCAAGCGCCGCGCGATCCACGCCCGTTTGTCCGCCCGAAATGACTTTCACTTCTGTCGGCGTGTCTAGTCACCAGTCGGAACGATATCCGCGCGCTCGACCATCAAGATCACTGTTCGTTCAGGTGCGCGTGTGCGATGGCGCACACCTTTGGGAACGACGAAGCCCTGTCTCGGCGCAAGATCGACAACACAATCTTCGAGATCGATCAGAAAACGTCCGTCCAAAACGAAAAAGAATTCATCGATGTCCTTGTGTTCGTGCCAATGATATTCGCCCTGCACGACGGCCAGCCTGACGACAGCGTCATTCACTTTACAAAGCGTCTGGTTGTACCATTTGTCGTTGCAGGCATCGGCGAGTTTCTGCACATCGATCAGTTCAAGCGGTCCGTGCAGAATGTTTAGATGGGTCTTGTAAGGAAAATTTTGCGGAGGTTTGTTGGAATCCATCGTTGTAATTTGGATACAAAGCAGGCTACGGGTAAAGAAATCTCCTTTGGATTTACTGTGGGATCATCGTCTTCTGTTATTCCGAGCGACGTCGAGAAATCTCTGGATCATTCTTGGATGTCAAAGCACATCGAGAGATGTCTCGACTCCGCTCGACATGACAATCGTCATTCTTCGCCGTCGAAATAATCCGTTT
Organism: uncultured Candidatus Udaeobacter sp.; assembly: GCA_955652715.1. Lineage (GTDB taxonomy): Bacteria > Verrucomicrobiota > Verrucomicrobiia > Chthoniobacterales > UBA10450 > Udaeobacter. The sequence continues at coordinate 248 of CATPBS010000317.1, read as the reverse complement.
CGTTACCTTTGATAACCACACGATCCGTCGCTGAGGATTTATTTACCTTCCATTTCCCGGTATCGGGATAGTAGGCCGATTCGCCGATTGGATTATCTGCAATGACGTAGTAAACAAGATCTTCCTGGCCGGAGTTGATCATTTGATGCGGTTCATCGGGGCCGAAGATGAACGCGTCACCAGCCACGACCTCGGTGATACCACCTTTGTGACGGACATTTCCCTCGCCTGAACTGACTAAATACAGT
>CATPBS010000316.1 GCA_955652715.1 uncultured Candidatus Udaeobacter sp. | reverse complement strand
GGTCATAGCCGTCGGGAGAAAGAGTCCTGAGGCGATAACCGTTTTCTTGCCAGAGTGATTAATTCGTACCACTTGGCCGGTGCAAGGCGTTGGGAACGGGTTCCCTGTGGTGTTCTCCAGCACATACATTCGAGCTGTTTCATCGAAAGCAACGCCGACAACGGTGGTGAGGCCTTCTGCAGCAACATTTATGTTGCCACTTGGTGTGATCTTCAAGATCTTGGAAGAGCCCTCAACAATCGGGAAAGGATTAAGGGTTCCTACATAGAAGTTCCCGTGGAAGGCGATCGCCGTCGGGCCGACCCAGTTGGTGTCTCCGGGATAAGTTACGGAGATGTCGACGACGCGGCGGACCTCACCTGTCGTCGGGGAGATGCGGACGAGTTCTTGGTGATTTGGGTTGACCGCGTAGAGATCACCGCGGACCGCGATCATGCTGTACCAGGTGCCATCGGGATCAAAGTCGGCAAGGTCGGGATTCTTGACAGGATTAGCCTTCTGGTACGCGCTGAGGTCGGCGATCTGGGTCCAGCTGCCGTCATCGTTAAGGCGTATCACTTCATTCGGGATGGTCGGCACGCCATGCGAGCAGCCAGCTCCGGCGATTAGTGCATAAAGGGTGTTTCCAATAAAGGCGACATCAGATACGCCACTAATCAAACTGCCAGAAGCTGGACTCGTCTGGCTGGACGGAAGAGGGTCACCTACCGGCGTCGGGACGCCGTTGATGATCCTAGAGACGCGCGCGTTGGTAGGACTGCCTGTGTACGGCCCAACAGCAGGGTTTACGACGCAGGCCGGGTCCATCCCGCCAATTCCTCCTTCGGCAACATAAAGGTTACCGTCGGGCCCAAACTTCAGGCCCCGCGGATTGTTCAATCCAGTGGCAAAGACGGAGACGTTGGCCGAAGTAGGGCATTGGGGCAATTGGGCTACGAGCTGGGTGGATAATCCAATCGATGCGACTAGTGCAAGCGCGCTAAAGATTGTTGGCAGTGCGACTATTGTTACTGCTTGGTTCTTCATTTTCATAAGTTGAGATGATGAGATTTTGTTGGTTTTCATATTTTGTTGAGGTTGGATTGTTGAACCGCATTAACTGCAATCCAGTTCCGCGCGGAACCAGGAACCATCCTCACGAGGCACTTTGAACAGCGACCTCACTTCGGCTGACTCGGGGATCCAGTTGGATCTGGAGATCGCGCTAAGCGGTGTCTCAGCGAAGGTGCAGCCCCACGAGCAAACTCAACTCGGCCGAAGATGCGTTGAAACGTCGGGTGACGTAATCGGCTTCATTCTGAGAGCATTGCCTAACGAATGTCGAGCTATTTACGTGTAGGGCGTAATCGCACATATGCCGCTAACCGCTTATGAACAAATTGCGACGCAAATGCGGGTGTATTACCGATGTGCATGCACCGCTGATGCCCTTCACCTTGGGATTCGTGAGGCGAGACAGTTCGCTCCCCTTTGCGGAAACATTGATGCTCCCCGGTGTTCTTGCGTTCACCGAAAAAGCGAAGCCCGCTGGCGCGCGCGATGTTGAAGCACCGCTCGTTATTTCAATGACAGCAGACGGTATTTTGTCTCAGTTGTTTTGGCGCGATGCCACGCCACTTGTTTACTGTGTGGCTTTGGGCATGGAGACTCCTTCAGCGATGCATTGCCATTGGCCGTTGCGCTCCATCCAAGTATCGACCCAAGCGAAGGAGCGGCTGAATTTTTTCCCATTTTTATCCGTTCCTTTTTCCGTCGAAGTGCCGCACACCGTTGCGACGTTGGGACCATACATATGCACGTCCATGCTGTCGTTTTTCGAATAGGTGTAGGTATCGGTATCGGTCCGCAAACGCTCAAGCCAATCGGCCTTATTCTGGAGTTTGCCCTTCTCACCGATTCCAAAGAAGTCCGCGGAAAGCAACCCGTCCACGACACTAGCTCCGTGATCTTTTTGCAATTGAGCCGCGGCCCAAGAATCTTCCATCGATTTGAGTTTCTCTTCTACTCCGCTCGCCGTTTGAGCATGCGCAAAGGGCGCAGCGCAAAGGCTGAGCACGGTAATAGCAAGTATATGTGCAGTAATTGATTTCATGATAATTTCTCTTTCTTGGTTTTAAGTGAACCGAAGCTCGTCCAGAAGCCGAGCACCCTGTCAGAGCGAGCTACATCGAAGCGGGCACGCTTCGACACGTGCATTGTTTTATGAAGCATCAGTTGCGCGGTCAATGGTTATTTAATGACTAAGTTCAGCGGGGGCTGTCGCTCGAATGCCCCGTAATCGAGTAGCCACGATTCAGTGCGGTCGGATGGCATGACCGCGTGAAGTGCTTCGACTCCGCAGTCGCACATCGCATCCCTGATGCCCTGCACCAGTGGATTCGTTAGGCAGGGCTGCCAGGGTAATCCCGCAGCAATAATTCCGTGCGTTCGGGCCGACAAGTTGTGCAAGGCGCTTGCACGCACCGAAATGATTCAACGCAACGGTGCGCTCGTTATCTTC
>CATPBS010000315.1 GCA_955652715.1 uncultured Candidatus Udaeobacter sp. | reverse complement strand
TCGGCGCAATTTGCGCGATCTTGGGTTTCGCCAATCGGAATTCGAAGCAAAACTCACCACCTCGCACGAGCCGCGCCCGAATGGATTCGACTCGGTGGAATTACTCTTTTCTCCGAATCCAGGCGAACCGCTCAAACCGCTTCGCGCGATTGCTTCGAGCGGTGAAATCTCGCGCCTGATGCTCGCGATTAAATCGGCGCTCGCGGCACACGATTCGATCCCGCTGCTCGTGTTCGACGAAATCGACACGAATGTTGGTGGTGAGATCGCGCATGCAGTTGGCGCAAAAATGCAGGCCTTGGGGCACGATCATCAGGTAATTTGCATCACGCATTTGCCACAGGTGGCCGCGACCGCATCGTCACATTTTGTTGTAACGAAGGATGTCGCGCGTGGCCGCACGTTTTCCAATTTGCGTGAAGTCACTGGGAAAGCGCGCCAAGAAGAGATCGCGCGGATGCTCGGCGGAAGAAGCGAATCGGCGCTGAAACTCGCGGTAACTTTGTTGAAAGACCGCACCTGATCTCACTACGAAGGACACGAAGAGCACGAAGATGAAGTTTGATGAATTGTCGCGAAGTGTGATTGGATGAGCGATTGAGGTGCATCGCACCTTGGGGTCTGGATTGCTCGAGTCGACTTATCGCCACTGTCTCGCGTATGGGCTGTCGAAACGCACAACAACGCCAGCGGATTTTAGAAAAGGTCGTGGAAATGCCCGAAGCCTATTGGCTTGGGCGGCGTGATTGAGTTTTGCGCCTCGGATCACGCCGCCCGTCGGTCAAAACACCCGCCGTTGGGAGCTGGCCAATCCTCACCGTAGGCTATTTGTTTATCTTTACAATTACCATCTCAATCGGTACCCACACCAATGCTTCGCGTGCTTCGTGGTGAAGATTACTTCTTCACCGGCCCAAGCGGCAGGACGACTTTGCCGAAAATTTCGTTGAGCACTTGCGCGATGCCGGCGTAGATCGCGGAAAATCCGCAGAAGATTCCTTCATATCCGGTGAAGTATCTGAAGCCGGGACTCGCACCTATGAAATCGCCAATGGCGAGCAGAAAGAAAAGAATGGTCAGCGAACCGAAAACAACCTGACCAGCGACGTGCAATTGAAAGGTGCCGATAAACATCATAGCGGTGAACAATCCCCACATTGCAAGATAGGCAGCCATCGCAGTGTCATTGGAGGGCGCAGCCCATCCTAATTTCGCCAGAATAATGAGCGTCACGAGAGAGAGCCAGAACAAGCCGTAGGAAAGAAATGCAGTAGCGGCAAAGGTGTTGCCTTTCCTCCATTCCATGGTGCCGGCGATAACCTGGGCGGCGCCACCATAGCAAATTCCCATCGCTAGGACCATGCTGTTAAGTTCGTAGAACCCCGCGTTGTGGAGATTCAGCAATACAGTAGTCATGCCAAAGCCAAGCAGCCCAAGCGGCGCGGGATTCCCAGTTGTATCGCTGAGTTGAGTAACGGATTGATTCATCGCAGCCAGTCTGGCGAAAGCCAGATCGACAACGCAACAACAATATCGAAGGCCAATGATTTAGCTTGTCGACGTGGCTGCGCTGAAACTATCGTGCGGGTTTTCGCATATGATTCGGCGCGATTATCTCATTATTGGTGGCGGTATTGCCGGAGCGAGCGCTTGCGAAGGAATTCGGAAATACGATAAGCGCGGCTCGGTCACGCTGATCGGCGCTGAGGTTTTGCCGCCTTACAAACGCTGGATCCTTTCAAAGAGCTTTTTGCGCGAAAAGGATCCTAATCTCAAGAAACTGCAGGAACCCGACGAGCGCTGGTTTCATACGAATAAAGTCGAGACTCGCTTTGCTACAGTGGTAACACAGTTCAATATCGAGCGGCGTCTGGCCGTGCTTGCCAATGGCGAAACCATCGAATTCAACAAGGCATGCCTGGCGATGGGCAGCCGCCCGATTCGCCCGCAGGTAGCTGGAGTCAACCTCGGCAACGTGATCTATTTGCGAACGATCCGCGACGCACTCGCTTTAAAAGAGATGGCTGGCGTGGAGCGAGGGATCATGGTCGTGGGTGGCGGATTACTTGCATGCGAGGCGGCAGCCAGCCTGCGAATGATGAAACTGAAGGTCGGTCTAATGCATCGTGATCCGTATTTGTTGAACCGCTATATGGATCCTGACACCGGGGCGTGGCTCACTGATTACTTTGCAAGACACGGGGTGGTTCTATCGATGGGCGAAAGTCTCAACGGGTTCGAAGGCAAAACTGTCCTACGGAATATCCAGACAAAAAGCGGCAATCGATTTCCCGTCGGCCTCGCTGTGGTGACCTGCGGCGCAGAACCGAATCTCGATCTTGTTCGCAATACTCCATTGGCAGGACCCCACGGATCACCGGTCACCGAATATCTCGAGACGGAAGAGAAAGGAATTTATTCCGTAGGCGACCTGGCATTTTATCCGGATCGGGTAATGGGAGGTGTGCGGCGTCAGACGCACTGGGAAAACGCACGTAGTCAGGGCTTGGTCGCGGGCGCGAACATGACAGGTAAGAAGCGCATCCGGTACGAGCAAGTCCCCTACTTTTGGACAGAGATGTTCGATTTGCGGATGGATTTTGTCGGGGATTTCAGTGTGCTGCCGACTCGTGTCGACCTTCACGGCACACACTCGAAGAAAAAGTTTATTGCCCGCTATTATCAGGGCGAGACGCTCCGGGCTATTCTGTTTTGCCAGCAAGCGCAACGTGAGGTGGATGCTGCCAAGACGCAGTTGCGCCAGCGACTTGCCAAATAAGCTTTAGCGGTGCTCTGCTTTTCGCGCCGTAGCTTTGCGGAGGCGGGCGCGCTTCGAACTCAGTACGCGAAGACCGACAGCGTTAATAGACGTCGGCCGGAATCTGAAATGCTGAATTGCTCACTCGCGCGAGCTTCCAATCCCACGGCTTTCCTGAAAGGCGATGCCACTCCAGCTCGAAAGGCGTGGGCAGTTTGTTGACGCGTTCGTCGAGCAGTCCCATCACATCATCGTCCGAGCTATAAAGCGTGATCTTTCCAGTCCACACAGCGCGCTGCGCCTCAACCTGCACGCTTGGATTGGTTGCGATGATCCTGGCTCCGCGCACCCATCGAAAGCCTTCCCGCATGCGTTCGAGAACCCGCGCCCGATCGTCACCCCACTGATCCTGATAATCGTTGCCAATAAAATCGGCCGCGGCATCCCAGTTTTTGTGTTCGATCGCGCGAAAGAAATTTTCTGTGTGTCGCCGGACCTGAAGCTCAGGCCGCCAGAGCCAGATGAGATACAGCCCAACACAAACGGCCAGGACTAACCCGCCATAGAATCCTGCGCGAAACGAGATCGTCACGGCGGGACCTTGTTTTTCCTAGAGAGTCACGGCATTTGGCCCGCAGGAACGCTACGGTTTTTTGAAAGATGGCTCGACTGGTTCCTTTACCGATTGGTCTCGTTCCCAACCTTCATTCTCCAGCGTGATGTGCTCGATCGCGATCGCATTCGCATTGGCATCGAGATCGGGCAGGATTTCAAATTCTGACACCCAGCAGCGGTAAATCTTATAAGCAAGGACGAGTTGTCCGGCCTCATTATAGAGTTCCAGAACGATATCTTTCCGGAAGTCTTTCAGAGAAACTTCCGCCCCAAGGCCGGCACCCAGGTTCCAGACTTTGTTGGCCCAATTCTCGAATTCCGGGTCGTGGGTAACACCGCGCTCCAGCGTGATCGGCGCGAATTCGGTCAGCCCGGGAGCTTTGCGACTGCTGCTGGGATCGCCTCCTTCGCGATGGTGAATAACTTCCGTGGTTCGTCGTAGTCCGCTTATCTTGCTGACCCCAGCAACGTACTTGCCATCCCACTTAACGCGGAACTTAAAGTTCTTGTAGGGATCAAAACGCTTCGGATTAAC
>CATPBS010000314.1 GCA_955652715.1 uncultured Candidatus Udaeobacter sp. | reverse complement strand
GTGGTAGAACAGGTGAACGCAACCCTCGACACGACGTCTACGATGTCGCGGCCGAGGAGCGGACCGTCTCCGAGCGCATCGAGCGTTAGTCGATTGGCGAACCTGGTTCGAAGTAGAAGCTCGTGTTTGCGTTCTTCTCGATTGATTCCGACGGGCGAACGATCTGGATTGCAGACGCACATCGCGGAGACGGAAAGCGTTTCGTTGTGCACGCCGATGAAAAGCTGACCGCATTTTTGGAACTGGAATCGGCGATTAGGTGCCAGTCAGCAATTGGATTAGCTCGCGTCTGGTCTATTTCGCCGATAGCGGCCGAGAACCAGCTCGGGAATGCAAGTGAGCGCGATCCCGCCAATGATTGTTACAGTGCCAATCCAATTCCATCCGGACGGGCCAAGCGGCAGGAGTCCGACCCCATATCCGAGGGAAGCAACAGCGCCAAGAATGAAAAACGGCCCTGTGAAGACGCAGTGAATGCGGCCGCAACGGGAAGCGTTGACCAGACACGCTACACCCATGAACGCGAGCGAGGTTGTCCACAAAACCGTTTTCAACGCAGGCGGTGCCAAAAGCCGAGCGCGAACGCAAACCACGGTACGCACCAAAGAAGACACGCGCCTGGCCCCCTGCATAGTAGGTCACGCTCCGGACCGCACGAGTTGGCATCCGCAGATTGCATGGTGTAAAAGTGACCTTACCACTCTTTGAAATCGCCCGTGTGCTCGTGCGTTTCGATCACGTTGCCAGCATCATCGTAAACGCGAATCACAGCATCATGTGAGCGGCTGCCAAACTTCACCCGGGCCGTCCAAGCCGAAGAGTGAGGTTTGCATAGTAGCCATCTAGACATTCTTGTCTGTCGGCCCGCGTTCCCTCCGTTTGAACCAACGCTCAGATAGACGCTCCACCGGGCCACCAAAGATCAACGCTATGGCGGTCATAGCGAGAGCGATTGCCAGAAGCGACCACAAGCCGAGACCACATGCAATTCCAAGCACCGCGCACATCCACATGGCTGCGGCGGAAGTGAGACCAGTTACGTGCCCAGTAGGATCACGCAGAATCACGCCCGCACCCAAGAACCCAACGCCGGTTAGGATACCTTGCAGAATCCTTCCCGTAGCGTTTGGATCAATCGGTGCAAAGCCGATCGGCAACATGTGCGGGACGAGCGTGGCGACAGCTGCCCCAAGACTAACTAAGGCGTGGGTCCGCACCCCCGCGGCTTTGCCATGAAGGTCGCGGTTTACCCCGATAGCACTCCCAATGACGAGCGCCGCGCCTAACCGCACGGTTATCTCAGCGGTTTGGCTCAACACAATACAATGAGTCGATCACGATCTGTGCCCGAACGCAAGCCTGCAGTGATTACTCTAACGGAGGCAAACGTAAACATCAGGGCGGGCCTAGCTTCCTTCTACGTTTTTCACCCGTCGTTGTTCCATAAATCTCTTTTCCCCAGCAGGCCTTCTCGCTATAATCTGGCCGTATGTTGCCGTTGAGCGAGAGGCTGGCAATTGGTCGGCGCTTGCGCAGCAAAGTAGGACGCACTGCTCACGCTAAATGGGCACCAAAAAAAACAAGGGGCGATCCAGTTGCTGCGATTATAGCGGCAAACGCCGACCGCGTTCGCCAGCTAGTGCCGATCAAGATGGGGAGAATGGCAGCAGGTGCGTTTGCCTTCTTCCGGGGAGCAGCGCCCCTCATGGCGGCTGATCTGGCCACTTTGCCCAAGACGGGCTTGCGTGTGCAGATTTGCGGCGACGCTCACGTTCGAAATCTTGGCGCATATGCAGCTCCGGAAGGGTACCTTGTATTCGATATCAACGATTTCGACGAGACGGTCCCCGGGCCTTGGGAATGGGACTTGAAGCGTCTGGCGACGAGTCTGGTTCTTGCTGGTCGCGAAGCTGGGACGGGTAAAAGCACCTGCCGGAACGCTGTTGAAGAAATGACGCGTAGCTATCGCACCTCGATGGCTCGTTTTGCCACGCTGGGCCTTCGCGATCTAGCCAAAGTGGAGATCCGCCGCGGGTGGAAACGTACGCCGGTCCATGCCGTTTTGCACAAGGCACGTCGGGTCACTCCGAAAGCGACACTGAAAAAGCTTACCGTCCCGGCCGGGCGAGATAGTCATCGGTTCCACGACCGTCCCCCGGTACTGCGACACGTCAATCAGAAGACGTTCGATGGAGTCGTAAAGTCTCTGCGGAGCTACCGCCAAACTCTTCTGGTAAGGTATCAATCGATTTTCCAAGGGTACGACCTAGTGGATGTTGCGTTTAAGATTGTTGGGACGGGAAGCGTCGGAACGCGCGACTACGTTCTTCTGCTTTTCGGTAACGGTGTGCACGATCCTCTTTTCCTTCAAATTAAGGAGGAGCTACCGTCTTGTTACGCGCCGTACGTCACTGGCATAGCGGCTATTGCGCACCAAGGGAAGCGCGTAGCTCAGGGCCAGAAGAAAATGCAAACCGTGTCGGATCCGTTTTTGGGCTACACCACCATCGACAGCCGACACTTCCTAGTCCGGCAGTTAGCGGACCACAAGGCTGCCATCGATCTCCTGGAACTCAAAGGCACTGCTTTGCTTGAATATGGCCGCGTTTGCGGGGAAGTGCTGGCTAAGGCTCATGCGCGCACCGGCGACGCCGGTGCAATCGCCGGATACTGCGGCAAATCGGCCGCCTTGGACAATGCCTTGGCGAAGTTTGCCAAACTTTACGCTGACCAAACCGAAAGCGACTATGAAAAGTTTAAGAAAGCAATCGCAAAAGGGAGAGTACGCGCCGTGCTCGGGAAGTAGTTTGAGCCCAGCCACCGCTAGGACGGACGTGGGTTGGCGCATATCGCAGCGACGGAAAGCGTTTCGTTGTGCGTGCGGATGAGTTGTTGATTGCGTTTGTGGAACTGGAAGCAGCGATCTCGTTCGAGCGAAGGCTCTCCTGCGACGTGCTGTGCGTGCCTTCGGTCGCCGGGTACCTCCACACGCAGTTCGCGGACGCGGTGATCGCGCGGCACGGGATGCTGCGGCGCGACACCCATGAGTACCGCGTCCTGTCGAACGGCGGAGTCCTCCAGCACCGGGTGAGAGTCGCGAAACGGCAAGGGCGTGTCTGAGCCCAAAACAGATTATCAAAGGCGCGTTCGCCACCTTTACCGCGATACACTCTCCACTCCACTTCGATGGTTTTTCCAGTCTCGACATCGGGTAGCTTGATGATCTCCGGACCCCCTTTGTTGCGCCCAGGGTCGCAAAGCTTCTTGAACGACACACGCGACGCGCTCAGGGTGCTCCCCACCACGTTTTCCGCTGCCTCATGGCTCCCACCATGCGCTGCCAAATACTCCGCGTTGGTCTGCGGCCTCGCCACATGCTCACGCGCGCTCTGAATTAGCTCCCAGGCTTGCGCCAGACACTTTTGGGGATCGAGATTGTCCTTCTCAAGCGGCACCTTTGTGGCGGCCTTTTTTAGCTCGCACAGTTTCACCGCCAGTTGCGCCACCGCAAAGCTTTGCTGAAACTCATCACCGGAGAGCTTCGGTACACGCGGCCATGGCATCTCCTTCGGCTCACTCTGGCCGTCTGCTGAGCTAGCTTTCATAAACTTTCATCACTCTTTTTTTGCGGAAAAAATTTCGGTCCCCGTTTGACGAGTAGCGGTTGAACCGTCCGCGCACGTGTGCGATCCCCGCCCCCCGTCACCCTGCATGGAATCTTACGCGCCGATACTTTGACAAACAAGTTCGAACACCATTGAAATGGGCAGCGTTGTTATGTAAAACTGTTATGCAATCGATCTCCTCTGCCCGTTCTACGAGGGAAACGGAAGGGGTGGGATTCGAACCCACGGTGGGTTTCCCCACGCTCGATTTCGAGTCGAGTGCCTTAAACCGGACTCAGCCACCCTTCCATCTAATTATAAATGACTTACGCACTATTTAAATCAAAGCATTTGACTTTTATACGGTCATTTTATACGGTGTCCGTATGCGCACTGCGAATACCATCGAAAAGCAAACCGTCTGGAGTCCCACACAGGTGCAGTTTCTCTACAAGCACAAGAACGGGCGCTACTATGTCCGGGTTTTTGCCTGCGGCAAGGAGAAATGGACCAGCCTGAAAACGAAGCTTCTCTCAGTCGCGAAAAACCGAATGAAGGAGCATGTCGACGCCGCAGAACGTCGGCGCACCACGGGCAACTCTGCCGAAGCAGTGGGTCGTCTCAGCTTCGGCGAAGCAATG
>CATPBS010000313.1 GCA_955652715.1 uncultured Candidatus Udaeobacter sp. | reverse complement strand
TCCTAGCTACAACGCGAACTGACATTGACGGAAAGTTCAAATTCGCGACAGCGTCGCCCGGCGATTATGTCGTGTTTGCCGCGTTCCAGTCGTCTGCATCAACGGATGTTGGCTCATGCCAATTAAGGTCGATCCCGACAAATCAATCGAAATCAGTCTCACGACCAGTACCGCGAAGGCAATTCGGAACGAAGGCGACTAAACGCAGGAACAGTAATTAATTTTTAAAACGTTGTTCCCTGTATAGCGAAGCAAATACTGCGTCACAGTGATATTCGTCTGACAATGAATCTCTACACCGATGCCTCGCAGTTGCCAGTGGCTGAGGCAATAGGAAAGCTCCCTTCCTTTGGATTTTCGGATGTCGCCAGCAACACACAAAGACACCCACAAACTTCAGGCATTCCATGCAATCAGCAGTCACCTTCTGGCACGCCCTCGGCGGACGATGAATCGTCAAAAGTCGTTTATCCTCAAGAGTTTTGGCACAACCAGCCACCTCCTGACACTGACGAGAAAAACTGCCTCGCTAGGATTCGAACCTAGACAGAGAGATTCAGAGTCTCTAGTGCTACCATTACACCACGAGGCAACGCGCGAGAAAATTAAAGACCGACAACCCCTACTGCAAGTCGAGCGCAGTCGCGTCGCGCGTGATTTAAGCGGCTGCGGTTTTCGCGCCGAGCAAGATCTCAGCGCTTTCCCGAGCAGCTTCGACTTGCAAAGCCTTTCCGCTCTTTGCCACCAGCGCGCGCGCGTATTCTACCATTTTGTCAATCATTTCGTCATCATGATTCGGATCGTGATGGAAAAGCACGAGCTTGCCCACGTTTGAGTCGAGCCCGAGGGAAACCACGCTGCTGAGTGAGCTGTGGCCCCAACCAATGTGCTTCGCGTATTCCTCGTCGGTATATTGTGTGTCCATGATTGCCAGGTCGCAGCCCTGGAGAAACTCGACCATCTTTGCGCGCTCGGCTGTGGCGAAATCACGCGCTTCTTCTTCGCTGATTCCATCGCGCGAAGCCAGGTGCAGCTTGAGCGGTTCGTAAGGCTCATTGTCGGGGAAATAGGCGATCGACCCCGAGCTGGTGAATAGGCGGTACCCTGCGCAAATCCCTGGATGATTAGCAAACTTGGAACGGACCTCGACTTTCCCAACTTGAAAGTCCATTTCCTTTAGTTCCTCAATCGCGAGGTGACTCGGGAGTTCACGTAAGCTGACAGGAAAAAACGGCGTCTCCATTTGGCTGGCCAGGATCTTTGCCAGACCGGCGCGGGCTCCTTCGTAACCTAGGACGCGGATGAGGTTTTTCTGATTGTAAGTGGGAGAAAAAAACGGCAGTCCCTGGATATGATCCCAGTGGGTATGTGAGATCAAGAGAGTCAACTTCATCGAGCGAGGTCCGAATTCTTTGTCCAACGCAAGCCCGAGCAGGCGAATCCCGCTGCCGGCATCGAGAATGATGATCTCGCCATCGGCGCGCACCTCCACGCAAGGGGTGTTTCCGCCATAGCGGACGGTGCCCTTTCCGGGAACCGGAATTGAACCACGAACGCCCCAGAATCTTATTCGCGCAGAGCTCGACTCACTTCCCGCCGCAGGTTTTGGTCTGGGACGCCGCGGGATCTCAGGCAGGAGTCGCTCGATCGTGTTTGAAAGCAGTTCCCACGTGATTGGCTTAAGCAGATATTCGTCTGCGCCAGCTTGGAGCGCGCTCGTTCGATCGACCCCGTAATCGCGTCCCGAGACGACGATGATCTTCGTCGGTTGCAGTTGCTCGCGAATTGCTCGGCATACCTGAAAGCCATTCGATCTTGGCATTAGCAAATCGCACAGGATAAGCTCCGGCCTATCGCGCAGCGCCAGCTCCAGGCCGACGTCACCGTCATTCGCTTCCAGGACTTTCCAATCTTCGCGTCTGAAAAGATCTGAGATTACCCGACGGTTTTCGGCGTCATCTTCGATGATTAAGACACGAGGCATGGAGGGAAACTGCTTGGCGCCCTTGTTTAAATCAAACTTGAACCCAAAGTGCCAGTCCTTTCTGCGACACCGAAGCGTCAGCTTTTTAAAAGAAAATCGGAATGATTAAGATCGCCAGAATATTGACCACCTTGATCATGGGATTGATCGCAGGCCCGGCGGTGTCCTTGTAAGGATCCCCCACGGTATCGCCAGTGACTGCTGCGGCATGAGCAAACGAACCTTTTCCGCCTAGATTTCCTTCCTCAATAAATTTCTTCGCGTTGTCCCATGCGGCGCCACCGGATGTCATTGCGATGGCGAGGAATAATCCGGTCACGATTGTGCCCACGAGCAGACCGCCGAGTACGACGGGACCCAGAGGCTTAATCATGGCGACGACCACGACTGCAAACAACGGCAGCAGTGCGGGAACAATCATCTCCCGCAATGCTGCTTTCGTTACGATGTCCACGCAGGTCCCATATTCGGGCCGGTCTTGCCCGGTCAAAATTCCGGGTTTCGCTTGCAACTGCCGGCGCACCTCGCGCACGACTGCGCCGGCTGCCTTGCCCACCGCATCCATGCTAAAGGCCGTGAAGACAAACGGCAGCAATCCACCGATGAATAGGCCAACGATCACTTTTGGATCTTGCAGGGAGAATTGGAAGAATTGGTCGGTCGCAAGTTTGCGCACACTGACGAGGTGCGCACGCAACTCTTCCACGTACGATCCGAACAAAACCAGTGCGGCCAATCCGGCCGAAGCGATGGCATAACCTTTGGTGACAGCTTTCATGGTGTTGCCAACTGCGTCGAGTTCGTCTGTTACAGCGCGAATTTCTTTTGGCAAATGGGCCATCACTGCTATGCCGCCGGCGTTGTCTGTGATCGGACCAAATGAGTCGAGCGAGATGATGACGCCGGCCATGGACAACATCGCCATCACCGCAATCGCAATTCCGTAGAGGCCGGCAAAATGAAACGTGACGAGGATCGCCAGCGCAATGAACAGCACCGGCAGCGCCGTGGCGTGTTGTCCCGCTGCCAACCCCGCGATGATGTTTGTGGCGTGCCCGGTCTCGGACGCATGGGCAATTTTTTGGACCGGCCGAAAGTGAGATGAAGTGTAGTAATTCGTGAGTGCCACAATGACTGGAGTCATTATGAGCCCAACGAGCGAAGCAAAATAGAGTTGAGCGGGAGACCGCAACACGCCGTCGATAGTTACTCCGCCCGGAAAAAGGCTGCGCGTGGCCGGCCAAAATAGAATTGCAGAGATCAACACGTTGATCATCACCGCGCCCATCAACACGGCCGCTGCTTTACCGCGTGCCACATTTACAAACGCGATCCCGCAGATTGCGCCCAGCACAGAAATTCCGCCAAGCACGAATGGATAAACGATGGCCGCTGGGTTTCCGCCAAGTGTCAACAGCCCGGCCAGAATCGCGCCGACCAAACTGACGGAGTAAGTTTCGAAAACGTCCGCAGCCATGCCTGCGCAATCACCTACATTGTCTCCGACGTTATCCGCGATCACCGCTGGGTTCCGCGGATCATCCTCCTCGAGGCCGCTCTCGATCTTGCCGACCAGATCGGCACCAACGTCTGCGGCTTTTGTGTAAATGCCGCCGCCCAATCGGGCGAAAACGCTAATGAGACTGCCGCCCAAGGCGAGTCCGACCAAACTTCGTATCGCAGCGTCGCTTCCGATCAGCTTTGCAGCGATCATGTAAAAGATGGACACGGAAAGCAACGCCAGCCCAACCACGAGCAGACCGGTCACCGACCCGCCGTTGAATGCTATTCGCAGTGCATTGAGCTGCGCGACGCTGGCGGCCTGCGCTGTGCGGACATTTGCCAGCACGGCCACGCGCATGCCGATGAAGCCTGCTGCGAGGGAACAGGAGGCGCCGATTACAAATCCAATCGCTGTGGAGTGATCTTTGAAAATGAAGAGCAAAACAAAAATCACTACTGCGATCACGGTGATCGTCTTGACTTGCCGATTCAAATACGCCCTGGCGCCTTCCTGTACGGCGGCCGAGATTTCTCGCATCCGCTCATTTCCTGATGGCGCCCGAGTCACTGC
>CATPBS010000312.1 GCA_955652715.1 uncultured Candidatus Udaeobacter sp. | reverse complement strand
CACTCGCGGCCCGCGCGGCAGCTTCTTCTCCGCGCGGATAGATAACGCGGCTGCTGCCAACCGGTGCAAGAATCAGCGGCATGGAAAGCGATGTGCCAAGCACAACCGTGCGGAGATCGCACGACGGCACTGCCACGGCGCAACGCGGACGGAATGTCACCACCTCAAACGCGCGGCAGTTCGCGCGCAACGTCCACTCGTCCTCCGCGCCGCCGTCGATATAATCAAACACAACACGCGGAAGTCGGCGCTTCGCCGCGCGCCGTAAATCTTCGATGTTCAAAACGCCCGGCGGCTGAACCGATCGAGACATCGGTCTCATTGAAGAGCGTGGCTTAGTGGCGAAAATGGCGAATCCCAGTGAATATCATCGCCATGTTGCGCTCGTTCGCGGCGGCGATCACTTCTTCGTCACGAACTGAGCCGCCCGGTTGAATGGCGCATGTCGCGCCAGCGTTCGCCGCGGCAATCAATGCATCGCGGAATGGGAAAAAGGCATCGCTCGCGATTGCGCTGCCTTTGAGCGAAAGCCCCGCTTCTTTCGCTTTCCAAATTGCAATGCGCGACGCGTCGATACGCGACATCTGTCCGGCGCCAACGCCGAGTGTCCTGTCCGCTTTGGCGTAAACGATCGCATTCGATTTCACGTGCTTGACCACGCGCCACCCGAACAACATCGCGTTCAGTTCCGTTTTGGTTGGCCGTCTCTTCGTAACAATCCGGTAGTCGCTAGACGTTTCCCCCGCAACGTCCGCGTCCTGAACCAACACGCCGCCACAGACCGAGCGCACATCGACGGTCGGTCTCGCTTGTATTGCCGGCGTTTTCAATCGAATCAGACGCAGGTTTTTTTTCTTCTGCAGGATAGCGCGTGCCTCGCCATCAAAATCTGGCGCGACGATCACTTCGCTAAAAATTTCGCTGATTACTTTCGCCAGCGCCTCGCTTAACAAACGGTTGCACACAATTATCCCACCAAAGGGGGCTTGTTTATCCGTGGCAAACGCCCTGTCCCATGCCTTGCGAAGATCGTTATCCGAGCCGACCCCGCAGGGATTGGTATGCTTAAGGATTGCGACAGTCGGCTCCTCGAATTCGGCAATCAAACTCGTGGCCCCGCTGATGTCGAGAATGTTATTAAACGAGAGTTCCTTGCCGTGAAGTTTTTCGAAATATTTGTCGAAATCGCCGTAGAGCGCGCCGGTCTGATGCGGATTTTCTCCGTAACGCAATCGCATCGCCAATGGAAGCGTCAGTGAAAACGAGGCGTCAGTTGTCTGCTCTTTGTTCAGGAAACTGCTGATCGCCCGATCATAGTCGGCAGTCCTGACAAAGGCTTTGATAGCGAGCCGCTCGCGCAATTTTAGCGTCGTCTCTCCCTTGTTGTCGCCCATGTTTTCAAGCACCGCGTCGTAATCTGCGGGATCGACAACCACGGTGACTGACTCGTAGTTTTTCGCTGCACTGCGAATCATCGATGGTCCACCGATATCGATGTTTTCAATCGCTTCGGCCAATGTGACGTCGGGCTTGGCAATAGTCGCTTCGAAAGGATAAAGGTTGACGACCACCAGATCGATCGGCTCAAAGCCGCATTCGCGCGCTTCTGCCTCGTGCTTCGGATTACCGCGCTTGAAAAGAAGACCGCCGTGCACCCGTGGATGCAAAGTCTTCACACGCCCGTCGAGCACTTCCGGAAATGCGGTGAAGCTCGAGATCTCGCGCACTGGAATTTTTTCCTTCCTCAACAGTTTAGCTGTTCCTCCGGTCGAAATGATGTCCACGCCCCGGCGCTCGAGCGCGCGCGCAAACGTGGCAATACCGATTTTGTCCGAAACGGAAATGAGCGCGCGGGTGATTTTCATGAATTCGTTGAAGCGATGAAGAGTTAAAGCGGTGAACACTCGCGATTCTGGATTCGCTTCAACCCTTCAACGCTTAAACGCTTCAACGATCAAGAATCACGTTCTTCGCGGCCGGATACAGCACCGGGCAACAACCGATAGTCTCGCAAAAGGCTTTACTGAAATGGCTCAGGCTCGAATATCCGACTTCTGTGGCCGCTTCCGTGACGTTGTAACGTCCCGTCCGCAACAGCTCCGCCGCGCGTGCCATGCGCAGGTTGCGCAAATATTGCGGAATAGTCTGGCCGACTTCGCGGGAAAAAATCCTGCTTAGATAAAACGGACTGCAGCCGACCTCCTGGCCGATCATTTCCAGCGTAGGGGGACTAGCCAGATCGCGGGCGAGCACTTCCTTAACACGTTCTACCCGCTCACGCGCCACGCGCTTTTGCCGCATGCAGAAAAATTCCGGGTCCTTCGGCGCAAAGAGAAAATGCGCCATCAGCTCAAGCGCTTTGCTCTGATACCAAAGAATCTGCGCCGCTTTGGCCACCGGCGGCTCGATGAGGCTCGCCACAACTTCACGTTGCTGGATTGAGATCGGCCGGGTAGGCGCAACTACCGTTTCGTTTTTATCCTCAAAAACAATCCGACGAATCTCGGACTCAAGACCGGCTTCGTTTTGTGCGAGCTGTTTCTGCAAATGTTCCCTCGAAAATTCCAGCGTTATGAACTGATGATGATCGCGCGCTTGGCGCGAAGCGGGCAACGGCTCGTCCGCGACAGCGTAGTAACCGAAGTTGCCCGGAGCATAGTCGCTACGCGAAGCGCCTTTGCCGCCGACCGCGCCGCGACCATCAAAATTCAAACAAAGCTCCAGGCTACGTGGATGAAAAGTGCGTCCCCAGTCAAAGGAATGCTCGATGCGAAAGTCGTGCCACTCGATCGCGACGCCGATCTTGTCCACGTCGCCGTACAGGGGACGCCATCCACCTTTGACCTCACGCCAGGCATTTTGCTCGGCTGCGCACCCGGGGTTCATCTCACCTAATTACGAATGTTGCCCAGGCGAATGCAAGGCTGGTTTCTTCTCCTCCAGCGCTTCCCGGTCCCACTTCCCCAGTTTCGACGCGGCATCGTAGGCGCTCTGCGCGAAATCGAGCAGGACTTCATCCGGGCTTTGAGCGGTGTGCACCGCGTCGTACGGCAAGATGAACTCGCGTAGCTTGGGCTCGTAAAAGGCAGCGTCTGGTTGAATTTTCACTTCTGCGAATCCGGGTGGTTCCGGATACGCATAGGAATAAAAAATTGGTGTTGGTGCGGCGGCATTACCAGGCCAGAAACCGAGGCTGCTTACCTCCTGCGAGTACGCCTCGCGCGTAATCGCATCCGGCAGATGTGGGACTCCTCCAGGATGCGGCGGCGCTTGTCGGCCGGAGAAACGCGTCACTGCCAGATCAAAACTGCCCCAGAAAAAATGCACCGGACTGCATTTGCCGCAGAACCGCGATCGAAAGTCTTTAAATATGCGATCGCTTTGCACAAGAACGCGCCAGAATCGATTCGCATATTTGGCGTCGTAAGACCGGTGCTCTTCATCCTGATCAAACGGGATCGGATTCTCAATCTCGTTGGGCATGGTGTGGATGGTCACCGGCAAATCGAGATCCGCAAGAGTCTTCATCACGAGGTGATAAAACTCCGCAACCGACTGCGGTTTCAGTTCGATTCTTTGTCGGGCGCCATCGCTTTTATCGATAAGCAGTTGGTGATCGATGAAATCAAATTGCATTTCAAAAGTGTCAGATCCGTGCGGGATCGGTGAAGTCGTTAGCCCACGAGAGGTCACGTAGAGCGTGACATGCCAGGAGTGGTTGGTCCATGGACTCAGGGTCAGGCGAATCTTGCCCACGATCTGTGTCAACATGTGCAGAGTGGTGGCGGTGTCTTTCCACTCTGCAAAAGGCAGAGATGGCCACGAGTTGGACGCGCCATTCACGTTATTCTCGCTACTCCCGGTTAATAAAATCGGAAAACGAATGTTTCACTCGCTCGAACATGCCTCGCGCTTCGTCCTGTGTCCTGTGAAACGTGCGCTTAATTCTCTTTTTCACATCGCTGATGACGCCGCTTCCTTCTTCTTGATCATAGTCGTTCTCGACGTCCTCCATGGTTGCTCCGGCAAACATCCCTTGGGTTCTCTTCACAGTACCGCGAGTCGCACCGATGTAGATCGTGCCGACGGGGCGCGATGATCTGTTCAGCAGAGTAACAATCCAGATCGGTTCGCCGCGCTCATCTGTGCGCAATGTGTAATCCGCTGTCGCAAAAACCGTATGGGAGGCTTCCGCTGTGTGGCTCGCAAGGGCGAAGGCGCCGCTGGAATCCAAGTTCAAACGCGAAACATTAATCGTTGCGCCTTCGGGGGAACCCGCTGTCGAGCGATCCGGTGTGTCGTCAGAATCAATCTTTCCCTCAGCAACCTGCAGTTCGCGCACACCGCGTCCCTCTGGGTCTTCCAAAACAATTTTCCATTTCTCGGGCTGCGGGTCGCCCTTCACGCCAGTGATCGACACGATGCGATTCAGCGAGCCGCGACCGAATTGCGTGCCCACCAAACGCAACGCTTCGTAAGCAGTGGCGTTGTCCTGCGCCCACGCCGGCGTAGCCAACAGCACAAGTGCAATGAAGGATCGCCACATGCCGCAAAATTGAACAGCGTTTAGGCGACTGTCCATTGTGTTTTTAAGCCAATCGGCAGCGCATGTACGCTTGAAGACGCATTTCGCTCTGCGCCTCGCCTCGAAAGCGTTCGGGGTTGAATGAGCATCGGAATCTGCTCACCTTTTTGCGGATTGCGATGAATAGGAGAAAAGTCGAGTTCAGCAGTCACACCGCGAACCTTGCTTTGCTGCGTAACTGCGTGCGCGATTTTCTCGACGGCTACCCCTTCTCCGAAAAAGAGCGGCTGCTGATGGTGCTTGGCGTGAACGAAGCATGCACGAACGTTATCCGCTACGCTTACCGTTTGCGTGACGATCAACTCATCTCATTGCACATGGAGGGACTGCGCAAATGCGTGCGCATGCGGTTGCGCGATTATGGCGAACAGGTCCTGCCCCACGAAATGAAGGGACGCTCGCATGATATGATCAAACCAGGTGGCCTTGGTTTGTATCTCATTCGCAATGCCTTTGACGAAGTCGATTACATACACAAACGCCGCGGCACAGAGCTGGTGTTAACGAAAAATTTGGAGTGAAAATAGCCCGGCGCTTTAGCGCTGGGTTCACGTTATCTCATACGGATGAGTCCCAACGGGACGACAGACAGGCAAGTAAATCGATCATCGCAAATTTGTTTTCTTCTTTCGTCCCCGCCGGGACTTTGGATGATCTTGACCATTGACCCAGCGTTAAAACGCTGGGCTATTATCGCACGCGAATGAAACCGCCCGAACTAGATCCTGCGTTTGAAATTTCGCTGCGACCGCCGGCCTTCAGCGAGTTCACCGGCCAGGTGAAGGTGCGCGAGCGCCTGGAATTGATGGTGGAAGCGGCGAAAAAGCGCAGTGATGTGCTCGAGCACATTTTGCTCAGCGGACCGTCCGGCCTCGGGAAGACGACGCTCGCTTACATCATCGCGAACGCGATGAAAGTGAACATTAAAAACACCAGTGGCCCGGTGATTGAGAAGGCGGGCGAGCTGGCAGGTCTCTTAACAAGCCTCGAAAAAGGGGACGTGCTTTTCATCGACGAGATTCACCGGCTGCAACCGGCCATCGAGGAATATCTATATCCGGCGATGGAAGATTACCGGCTCGACATCATCATTGATCAGGGACCGCAGGCGCGCAGTCTGCGCCTTAATCTGCCGAAGTTTACATTGATCGGCGCTACGACGCGCGCTGGGATGGTGAGCGCACCGCTTCGGTCACGTTTCGGTATGACCGCGCGGCTCGATTACTACCATGCCGAGGAAATGCAGAAAATCATTATGCGCAGCGCGCGTTTACTTGGCGTCGAGATCGATCCAGCCGGCGCGGCCGAAATCGCCGCGCGGTCACGCGGAACGCCGCGCACGGCAAACAATCTTTTGCGCTGGGTGCGCGATTATGTGCAGGTGAAAGCGGAAGGCAAAATCACTGCAGACCTTGCTGATCGCGCGCTTGCGATGCTGGAGATCGATCGCGACGGGTTCGATCAATGGGACAAACGCATCATTGAAACTTTGATTCACAAATTTAATGGCGGTCCCGTCGGCTTGAATTCGCTCGCTGTCGCAATCGGCGAAGAAGCCGGCACGATCGAGGAAGTGAATGAGCCGTACTTGATCATGGAAGGTTACATCAAACGCACTCCGCAAGGCCGCGTCGCCACCGCAAACGCTTACCGCAAGCTTGGACTCAAACCGCCCACGGGCGCGCAAGCGGAATTGTTGTAGGGCGTTTCTGTGAAACGCCGACGCCATAAGATTGGCGTCTGATACAGATGCCCTACAATTCAGGCGTTGAGCGTTGAGCGTTTCAAAACGATGCAGCTCACAAGCGATCTCTTCCCGCAAACGTCGAAGGTCTTCACTGTTTCTGAGCTCACGCGAAGCATCCGCGGCACACTCGAAACCAAATTCGGCGCCGTCTGGGTGCAGGGCGAAATCTCAAATTACAAACTGCATCCGAGCGGCCACCAGTATTTCACGCTCAAAGACCAGCGCGCCCAGGTCGCTTGCGTGATTTGGCGCGATACCATGTTGCCGCCGCGACAACCGCTCGTCGATGGAACTAACGTGCAGGTTTACGGCACCGTCACGGTTTATGAAACTCGGGGGCAATATCAGTTGAGCGTCCAAATCCTGCAGCCACGCGGAGTCGGGCTGCTTCAGGCAAAATTCGAAGCACTCAAGCGCAAGCTCGAAGCTGAAGGATTGTTCGCGCCGGAACGCAAACGGCCATTGCCGAATTTTCCGCGGCGCATTGGAATCGTGACATCGCCAACCGGCGCAGCGATTCGGGACATGATAAACGTGCTGCGGCGCCGCGCGCCGTGGTTGCAGATTTTGATCAACCCAGTGCGCGTGCAAGGGAGTGGCGCGGCGCAGGAAATCGCCGTCGCTATTCGCGAACTCGCGTTGCCTAACGAAGCGTTTCCACCACTCGATCTTATCGTTGTTACGCGTGGCGGCGGGAGCATCGAAGATCTATGGGAGTTCAACGAAGAGATTGTCGCACGCGCGATATTCAATTCGTCGGTGCCCACTGTCTCGGCGGTCGGTCACGAAATCGATTTTACCATCTGTGATTTCGTCGCGGACTTGCGCGCGCCGACGCCCAGCGCCGCCGCAGAACTAATTGTGCCGGATATCGTCGATCTCCAGCGACGGATCGACGGTTGCGCCCGCGCCCTTGCGCGCCAGTTGCTGAACCGATTGCGCGACGCGCAACAACGTCTGGATCACGCGCGCGAGATTTTGCAGCGCTGCCTCGCGCACAAAATCGACAGCTACAAACGCGCCCTTCTCCATATCGCTGCTGCCTTACAACCCCGAAAGCTTTCGGGGGAACTCATAATGCGCCGT
>CATPBS010000311.1 GCA_955652715.1 uncultured Candidatus Udaeobacter sp. | reverse complement strand
GCGCTTTTCCTCCACCGTGAACTCGAGGTCCTGCATATCTTTGAAGTGATGTTCAAGGATGCTGCGCACTTTCATCAGCTCTTTGTGCGCTGCGGGCATTTCTTTTGCCACATCGCTGATCGGATGCGGCGTGCGCACCCCGGCAACGACGTCTTCCCCTTGGGCGTTGATCAAATATTCGCCATAGAAAACTTTTTCGCCGGTCGCTGGATCACGCGTAAATGCAACCCCGGTCGCGCTTGTCTCTCCCATGTTCCCGAACACCATCGTCTGAACATTGACCGCCGTTCCCCAGTCGTGCGGGATTCCATATTTTCGTCGGTACACGATCGCGCGGTCGTTCATCCAGGACCCGAAGACGGCGCTGATCGCTCCCCAAAGTTGTTCCTTCGGATTTTGCGGAAACGATTTTCCGGCACGCTCCTTGATCAACGCCTTAAAACGCTGCACAAGATCCTTCAAATCAGCGACCGTTAATCGCACGTCCGGAAAATCATGCTTGCCGTAACGTTCGTCCTTCAGGTGTTCGATCACAGCTTCGAACGGTTCATGATCTTCGCCTGGCCGTTTCTGAATGCCCATTACGACATCGCCGTACATCTGCAGGAAGCGCCGGTAGGAATCCCAGGCAAAACGCGCGTTGTTCGATTTGTTTGCAATAATTTCGACGACGTCGTCATTCATTCCGAGGTTGAGGATGGTGTCCATCATTCCCGGCATGGAATCGCGCGCGCCCGACCGTACAGAAACAAGCAAAGGCCGCTCTTTGTCTCCGAATTTTTTTCCGACCGACTTCTCGATTTTCTCCAGCGCGGCCGCGACCTCGGCTTCCAACTCCCGGGGGTAAGTGCGGTTATGAGCGTAAAAGTAACTGCATACTTCCGTGGTGATTGTAAATCCCGGTGGCACATGCAGACCTATGCGCGTCATCTCGTGGAGGTTTGCGCCTTTGCCACCGAGCAGCCGTTTCATGCTGCCTGATCCGTCTGCGTGACCGTCGCCGAAGTAATAAACGTCGCGGCGCGTTTTCTTTCTCTTTTCGCGAACCGCCGCGCGCGCCTGCGGCGTCGATTTTCTTCTCGTGCGCTGAATCTTTTTTCGTCGGCTGGATTTTTGCTTCGTGACCATGATTCAGGAGCGCAGAAGACCGTCAATGGGGCGAAGCGGCAAAGTAATTTCGGGTCTCGCGATGTCAACGCAGGGAGCGAAGAGACAAAAACAAGATCGGCTGCAGCGGCAGGGCGTATCGCCGGCAGATAGGAGCATTGCAGCCGACGCGGCTGCCTCTATAGAAAGTGCATCAGCAGTTCAGCGGTTAAGCTGGCGCACCGTCGTTATTCATCAGAACTTCAGCGATCGTCGCCGTAAAATCATCAACGCCGGTGCTCGGCACGATGATACTATTGCGGCGTCCATGAGCTTCCTCCGTGATGCGCAAGAATCTCCCGCGGTCGTTCTCGCGGAGCTCCACGTAGAAATGCTTGCGCTCGATCTGCAGTTCTCTCGCCTCGATGATGTTATCCATTTTTTCCTGAGGCCGCCGACTCTAGCGCATCCCAGTTGTCGAATGGAAGAAAAATCCGCACCATGAATACAAATTTCTCGGCCACGCTGTTGATCGCTTGCGCGCGGACATTTGGGCGGGGGCGAGGTCTTCGCGATCCGACGGGCTGGCTACAGCGAAAAACCGGGCGCTAAACCCCTTCGGAGGCATGTGCCCGATGCCATAGGTTGCGGTGCTGGCCACTCAACCTACAATCTCCTGCGCGTCTTCGACCGAACGCGCTGAGCATGCCCCAGCCAATCGATTCCAGCTCCTATCGATCACCGGAAAGCCAACGCCCAGCCGTTCCCTTGCCAATCGAAAGGGAGCTTCGAAAGCATGATCCGTACGCAGCCTTCCGTTTCGGGGATTTCCGCCTATTTACGGGCGGTAATCTGCTCTCGATCACTGGCCGTTTGATGCTCGCGGTAGCGGTTGAATGGGAGCTCTATGCGCGCACCCATTCGGCCACGGCGCTCGGACTCGTTGGCCTGGTTATCGCGGTCCCGGTGGTCGCACTCTCCCTGCCCGCCGGCCATTTAGCGGATCGGTTCAGCCGAAAACACATCATTCTGGTCTCTCAGATCTTTAGTGGACTGACATCGGCCGCGCTGGCCATTGTTTCCTGGAAGCACCTTTCGATTCCTCCAGTTGCATTGCTGCGCGGAGGCAATCGCATTCTGACAAGCATTGCCGGAATGTTCGAGCGCCATCATCCTGCATTCCATTTCGATGACGCATCGATTCCGTTGATTTATTTCCTTGTTTTTATCGGAGCAGTGGCGCGCACATTCAGTTGGGCGGCGCGCAGTTCATTTTTTCCGACTCTGGTTCCTCGTGATGCCTTTACGAACGCGGTCACCTGGAACAATAGCATTTTTCAAATTGGATCGGTAGTAGGGCCAGCTCTCAGCGGGTTGTTGGTTGCGTATGCCGGGTTCCCGTTTGTGTATCTGCTGGATGCGCTGTGCGCATCTGCCTTTTTCCTTTTGGTCCTTCCGATCCGCCGCAGCAAACAGGTGCGAGATACAACTGAGGCGAGCACGTGGAAAAGTCTGATGGCCGGAGTGCGATTCGTGTTTCGGAGAAAAGTGATCCTGGCAACGATCACACTGGATTTATTTGCGGTGTTGCTCGGCGGCGCCACTGCGCTGATGCCGATTTTCGCGGATCAAATTCTCCACTGCGGGCCCGTGGGGCTTGGCTGGATGCGGGCGACGCCAGCGATTGGCGCCTTTGCTACAGCGTTGGCGGTCGCACATCTCCCGCCGATGAAACAGGCCGGCAGAACCCTGCTGTGGTGCGTTACGGGGTTCGGGGTGGCGACCATTCTTTTCGGTTTGTCCAAAGTGTTCTGGTTATCGCTCGGCTTATTATTTCTTGTCGGAGCGTTTGATAGTGTGAGCGTAATTATTCGTGGTTCGATCGTGCAACTGGTCACGCCGGATGAAATGCGCGGGCGCGTCTCGTCGGTGAACAATATTTTCATCGGGACATCAAACGAATTTGGCGCGCTCGAGTCGGGATTGACGGCTGCATTGTTTGGTCCGGTAATTTCGGTTGTCGCTGGAGGCATCGGAACGATCCTCGTGGTGCTCGGTGTTGGGTTGCGCTGGCCCGAGACACGTCGGATTGGGGCGCTGGACAGGACATTGCGCTAAAGGGTTGGCGCCTTCAGGCCACCGCAGCGCCATGTTGAATACCGGTTCTGAGGAGCGGTCAGAATGCGCCATGTAGCGAAATGGTTCCGTACGGAGCGCCGCCGTCCTGGTGGTAGTGCACTTCAGCACGGTGGAAATCGAAGTCTCTGTATGGCTGATAGCCAACCTCGCCCGTGAACGTTACGATCGGCGAAATTTTCCAGTCGAAACCTGCGCCGGTCCGGACCTCGCTATAGGTTACAATTGCGTGGTTGAGGCGCGGAATTCCATGAGCGTCGCCAAATTGATCGTCCACGCGGAAACTGGTTTCTTTCACGGTTGCCCCTGCGTAGAGCGACACATCACGGGTCATTTCGAATTGCAGACGCGGCGTTGGCAGAACGGCATCAAGCAGCCACCGGGGAGCGATTTTCCAGCGAATTCCCGCGGCGGGAATGACCGGGTATTTCCGTTCCACATTAACGCTCACCCCAAGGACAAGCTGCAGATTAGGGTTGTAGATATACGTGCCGCCGACGAGGAACGGCACATTGAAATCGTCCCACGACAAATGACCCAGGCCGGAATTATAGAGGCCCGGCTGACCTTCAGCCCTGACGATGATGGAGTCTGAGAACTGCATATCCAGGCCAATGACCGCGCTAAAGGATTGCAGCGTATTGGGTAGGGCCGTTTTTGATGGAAAACCGAATGAGAACCGCTCCCATTCAGCGCCGAGTCGCAGCACGCCAAACTTGGTTCGCGGCGTTAATACAAGACGAAGCGTGGAATCGATCTCATCAAAATCGCTGACTCTCTTGCGAGGCCCGCGTTGGACATCGCCTTCGCCGACGTACGTTCCTTCAGCGAGGTATTCGCCTGAGAGAGGCCAGAACCAGTTGGTATCGCTCTCATCGGCAAAGCCTGGCGTGGCAAGCAAAAATGCCGCCGAAAAAACCAGGAGAACGGATCGACGCTCGAAAATTTTCACTTGTTTACCGATTTCCACTGTTGTCCCGCCGAAACAGGGCGACAGCTTTGGTGATGTTTTTCATCATCACTGACTCCGAGCCCAGCCGTTCCACCCCATGCAGGGATCCTAGTGAGGCGGCTGAAATCATGTCGCCGCGCCAGACAAGCGTTGAAGCTTTTCCGTCCACCGTAACAGGCCATAGCTGATACAACGTGAGCGCGACATAATACCCGCCGCTGGCGTAGTAGAGGACGTCAGCAGCTTGATAGGTTCCGCCGGCGCCACCGCGGCTGTAAGAGGCGCCGAGAGTCACTACACCCTGATCATCCACGTCGAGAAGTTCCCAGTAAAGTTCCGGCCTAAGCGATCCAGCGCCGCGACCAATGGCCGTGGCCCCCAAGAATCCGGAAAATTGCTGTCGAATTTTCTCTTGCTCGCGCAACAATCCATTCACTTCATCGCTCGCTCGAATAGACGGACCGGCGTGATCGTACGGCGGTTGTGCGGACATTCCGCCGGATACGAAGTTTTTCGTTCGTGTACTCAGCACATCTGCCCAGAACGCCGCGACCGGCGCAGGTATTCCGCCTCCGCCTCCACCTCCGCCAGAAAACTTCTTTGCCTCATCCCGGCTGACTTGGAGATCGGAACTGAGCTTTTGGGTCGCTGCGACGAACGAGCGCACAGACGCGTTATCAGGCGCGTTTTTCAGTTTTTCAAAATTGCTGGGTGTAGGATTCGACGGTAGATCGGAGTGCAGAAACACTTTCAATTCACGATGTCTTGTCGGATCCCATCGGCGCAACGCATCGATTTGCTGTGCAGGCGAGCCCGGCGACACGTAACAGCTTTGCACAGCCAGAAATCGCGGGTTTCGCATGGGTGGACCGTGCGCAGTTTTCACGTCGCTTTTCGCCAGTTGGGCCAAATCGACCTTGTCGAAGATCGAAAAGGAGGCCAGTTCAGAAACCGCATCAGCGCGTGCGATGGTATGCCCAATGTGGAAGAGCGAGATTAAAATTAAAAGGGCGCACGCCTTGGTAGAGAAGTGCCGCTGGACGCTGAGCATCTTAGGTTTCATCAGCAACATGGGTCCCCCCGGACGCCTGATGGTTGCAAATTTTCGGGATCATCGCAATAAGGTTTTACCATGAGCCAACCGGTGATCGTGCTCGACCGCTTGAGCAAGAGTTTCGGTAACGTCCATGCCGTGCAGGATCTTTCTCTTCAAATCGAGGCGGGAACGATCTTCGGTTTCCTCGGGCCAAATGGCGCTGGCAAGACCACCACCATGCGAATGTTGTGCGGCCTGACTCATCCCACTGGCGGTCATGCGACCATCGAAGGCGCAGACGTCTGGAAAGATCGGCAACGGGTACGCACCAAGTTCGGCTATGTTCCGCAGCGCTTCAGTCTTTATCGTGACCTTACCGTGTTGGAAAATTTTCGCTTTTTCGGCGGCGCTTACGG
>CATPBS010000310.1 GCA_955652715.1 uncultured Candidatus Udaeobacter sp. | reverse complement strand
GAAGAATCGACCGGCTACAGGCCGGTGGGATTATCGATCTGCATTTTGATTTGCCGATGGATTTGTACGAAAAACGCGACCGCAAAAATGTCCTGGAAACGGAATTTTTGCCGGAATTCGATGCTGGGAACATCGGCGTTGTCGGCGTCGCAATTTATATAGAGGACCGTTATCTGCCGGAAACAGGTCTTCGTGTGGCGCTGGATCAAATCGCACGGTTGTATGCTGAAACAGCGGCGTCGCAGCGCTTCGCGATTTGCAAAAACTATTACGAAATTCAGAAGGCGCGCGAAACAGGCAGAATCGCACTCCTCATCACGATGGAGGGAGCGGAACCGCTCGGGACAGACCTGGATCTGTTGCGCGTGTTTTACGAACTGGGTGTGCGCTCAATCGGGCTGACACATGCGCGAAGCAACGCCGCGGGACATGGCGGAAGTTTTGCGGCGAGCGGTTCGTCACCGGACGGTCTAACCAGCTTTGGGCGGGACGTGGTCCGCGAATGCGAGAGACTCGGCGTAATTATTGATCTGGCGCATATCAATCCAGCCGGGTTTGACGAAATTTTGTCGATCACAACAAAGCCACCCATCGTGTCGCACACAAACGTCCGCCGCTATTACGATATCGAGCGCAATATCAGCGACGAACAGATCAAAATGATCGGCCAACGGCGCGGCGTACTCGGCGTGAATTCCGTACTGGTGAGCCCGCAAGAAGAAGAAAGCACGATGGACCGTTACATCGATCACATCGAATACATCGCCAATTTGATTGGCATCGACGGAGTCGGAATCGGTTTCGATTTCTTCGAATTCATTTACTGCCAGTGGTCTGAGTCGAGGCAAAAAGAGCTTGCCGCAAAATTCACCACTCCGAATTTCATTCCCGAGTTAAGGAACCATTCTCACGCGCGCAATCTCACCCGCCGATTGATCGAGCGCGGTTTCAGCGACGACCAGATCAAAAAAATCTTGCGCGAA
Source organism: uncultured Candidatus Udaeobacter sp. (assembly GCA_955652715.1). Lineage (GTDB taxonomy): Bacteria > Verrucomicrobiota > Verrucomicrobiia > Chthoniobacterales > UBA10450 > Udaeobacter. The sequence goes on along the minus strand of CATPBS010000310.1, from coordinate 2,764 downwards.
AACTGGCTGCGGATCTTTCAGGAAATCTTGTAGGGCGTTTCTGTGAAACGCCTTCTTATGGATTGGCGTCTGACACAGACGCCCTACAATCACAACATTTCACTGTCGTGAAATTTATTAACCTCACTCGCCGCACGGAGATTGGCGCGAACTCATACTATCTTGAGATTGGCCGTCACCAAGTGGTGCTCGATTGCGGAATGCACCCAAAGAACACCGGAGAGGATGCGCTGCCTCATTTGAAGGCAATCGCCGACCGGGAGATCGAAGCGATCCTGATTTCGCACGCCCATCAGGATCATATCGGCACGGTGCCGGTTGCAATGCGGCGCTTTCCAGGCGCGCGGGTTTTCATGACAGAAGCCACAGCCGAGATCGGCAATGTGCTTTTGCACAACTCAGTCAATGTCATGACGCGGCAACGCGAGGAAATCCGAGAAATGTCCTATCCGCTTTTCACCCATCGTGAAATCGATAGAGCGTCGGAACGCTGGCGCTGGTGTCCGTTACGCCAACGTATCTCGACTGCCGGCGAACGGGCGCCTCAACGCGAAAGAGATGCGCTGACGTTTGAGTTTTTCGAGGCAGGTCACGTGCTCGGTTCGGTCGGAATTCTGCTGCGCGCCGAAGGCAAAACTGTCTTTTACACGGGCGACGTTAATTTCGACGATCAAACGATCATGCAAGCGGCGGCTTTCCCAGAAGAAAAGATCGATGTCTTGATCATGGAATGCACGCGAGGCGATCACGCGAAGCCGGACGGCTGGACGCGGCCGGGTGAAGAGCGACGGTTGGCCGAGGCACTCGGGCGCGCTTTCGAGCGGGGTGCAGGCGTCCTCATACCGGTCTTCGCACTGGGCAAGACGCAGGAGATTCTGGCGATGTTGTACAAGTTTCGCCGGGAATCCCGAAAACTTTCGGGAGAGTTTCCAATTTACATTGGCGGTCTCAGCTCAAAAATGACCGATATCTACGATCGCCGTGCGCATATCACGGGCCGGCAATTGCCGCGCCTGCAACTCATGAGGGAAGCAGCGCCGTTCATCTTGAATGACGAAACCGTGCGCGATGCACCGCTGCGCGCACGACACGTGTACGTCCTCTCCAGCGGGATGATGATTCCCAAAACGCTCTCCAATGTTTTTGCCCGCCGACTAATCGAAAAGCCACAGCACTCGATCTCTTTTGTCGGCTACGCGAATCCCGAATCGCCCGCCGGTCTTTTGCGGGAGGCAGGCACGGGCGGCGAGGTCGCTCTTGATCCTGACAAACCGGCGCAACGCATCCGCTGCCACATCGAACAGTTTCAGTTCAGCGCACACGCGACGCGTGAGGCACTCATCGATTATGCAAAGAGACTCTCGCCGAAGAAAATTGTTCTTGTGCACGGCGATCCGCCGGCTGTGGAGTGGATGCGCGCGCAGCTCGATGCCGATCTGCCGGACACGGACGTGATTGTGCCAGTGCCGGGCGTCGAGCTTGAGCTGTAGCGGCCCTCTGCGAGCGCCGAGGATGAATTGTTCAACGCAAGATTAGTGCGACGGTCACAGACCGGCACAGCGAATGAAGATCGCCTCGTGGAACATCAACTCGCTGCGCAAACGACAGGATCGCTTGTTTGCGTGGCTGGAGGCAACGGAGCCGGACATCGTCTGCCTTCAAGAGACGAAATGCCCTGACGAACTGTTTCCAGCGCTGGCTTTGCAAGCCGTTGGTTATCGTTCGGCTTATCACGGGGAGAAATCATATAACGGCGTGGCGATTCTCACCAAGACTGAACCGCATGACATCCGTCCGTCGCTTTGCGATGACGTGATCGATCCGCAGGCGCGTGTGATCGCCGCGACCATCAGCGACTTGCGCGTGTTTTCGATTTACGCACCAAACGGTCAGGCGATAGGGTCGCCGGCTTATCAATACAAACTGCATTGGTATCGCCGCCTTCGGGATTGCACTGCGAAACAAAAACCGGCCGATGTGATCGTGTGCGGCGATTTCAACGTCGCCCCGGACGATATTGACGTTTACGATCCAGACCTGTGGCATGGAGCTATCATGTGTTCGGACAGCGAACGCGCCGCGTTTCGAGAATTATGCAAGATCGGTTTGCGCGACACGCTGCGAATTCACCACAAAGAAGGCGAGCTTTTCAGCTGGTGGGACTATCAGATGCGCACCTTTGAAAAAAATCGCGGCCTGCGCATTGACGCGATTCTGGCCAGCGAGGAGCTGGCAGAAAAATGCACTGCGTCGGGGATTGACCGCGAAATGCGCGAAGGCAAAGAACCTTCCGATCACGCGCCGGTATGGGCCGAGTTTCGGGAATAACGAAACGCCGAACGCTCAACGCTGAACATCCAACGTCGAACTCGGATTCTGAATTGGACGTTGAGCGTCGGGCGTTGAACGTTGGCCCTTAATGGCTAACGAGTCGCCTTTGCGCGTTTCCAATCCGCCGCCGAAACCGCTCATGATTTGGGACGGCGAATGTCATTTTTGCAAGAGATGGATCGAGCGCTGGCGGGAAATCACCGACGGCAAGGTGGATTACGCCACATATGAGGACGCAGCCCATCGGTTCCCCGAAATTCCAGTCGAACAATTTAAGCGCGCAGTCGCTTTGATTGAACCAGACGGCGAAACTTTTTTTGCCGCGGAAGCTGTCTACCGCTCGCTGGGCTATCGGCCTTCGCGAAAATGGTTGGCGTGGAGTTACGATTACATTCCGGGATTCGCCGCGATTTCCGAAACCGCATACAAGTTC
>CATPBS010000309.1 GCA_955652715.1 uncultured Candidatus Udaeobacter sp. | reverse complement strand
TCGCATCCAGTTCGCCGGTATCGATGAAAAAGTTGGTTGCCGATGAAGCTCCAATCAGGCGTAACAGGACAGTCTGTCCACGCTTGACCTCAAATACCTGCGGGTCGTCAATTGTTCGGCGATTGGCCAGGAGTGCGTCGTACTTCACATCAATGTCGGGTGCCGCAGCCTGGATTTTTCGGGAGACCAGCCGTTTCGATGCCGCATCCCATTGCTGCACGACAAGAGATTGTTTCTGCTCCGACATCATCATCGGCTTCGAGTCAGGCGTTCCCTTCTCGTGCGCTTTCTCCCTGATCGTTCGCGTTTTTCCGATCAGGCTCTTGAGAATGTCCTGGGGACTTGCGAATGAGAAGTCGCTGAGCATCACTGTGAACTCGGTATTCGGCCACCCTAGATCGCGGGGGCGAGCGAATAACCATCGGTGCAGATAGAAGCTGCTGCTCTTGCAGTCCGTAGTGAGAGTGCATCCAGTAGCTCCCACTTTGTTTCAAAGGAAAATCGTATCGGCAGGAACCTCCCGGCGGAATGGGATCCTGAGTGACAAAAGGCACGCCGTCCATCAAGTTGGGTAGGATTAAGCCATGCCAATGGATCGATGTAGGCACCGGAAGCTGATTGACAACCTCCACATGGAAGCCCTCCGTCTCGAGTGGGCTGTAACCCTGCTCTCTATTTGGATTGCGTAAGGGCCGTCAACTTTACTGTCCTGCCCAGCACTGTGATCGACGACTCGCGGGCAAATAGTTTAACGGTTTTTGGTCTGCTTTCGGTCTCTGCCGGAGTAGCGCGCGATACGCCTATCGTCACGATTGCGATAAACAGACTCGCTTTCCAGGTGCAGTTAGATTTCACGGACGGGTTCCGAGGCACTGTGCCGCGTTTCGTTGGAAACAGTAGTTCGCATGGGTTGCTAGGCAATGGCTTAGGCGTTGTCAGGGGTTGTCGTTTTGAATGGCGCTTTCCAATCGAGCAAGACGGCGATTGCCAACCATTTTTCTAAAGCCCTGGCTTTACTCAGTCCTCAGGACGGTCGCAGCACTCCAAAAAGCAGCTCAAGAACGCGCGCGCCACAGCCGGGCGGGACAGTCGCCGACCGGGATCACCGATCCCGGCTACAACGCTGACCGCGCGTTCAGTGCGCGATTGTACCTAGCTTCTCGGCTCGTGCCGCGCCTTTCTTCCGATCACCGATCACGAACGTGTTGTTTTCTCCGATTGTGGACCACGGGCCGCGCGGCACTTCCTTAAAATCCACAAACCGCCAGTCGGTCACGTCCGTTTCTTTTAATCCGAGGTAATCACGCACGGCGGGTGAGACATCCAGACCGGCGCCTTTGTTAAGATTGGGTTTTGGCCGTTCATTGCCAAAAACATATTGCCAGTGGTCGGTGCGGAATGGGCCAGCGTCTTCCCATTGCGCATAGACTGTTCGATTGCCTTTGCGAATGGCGACCCATCGGTCCTTGCAGGTGGAAACGGCTGGGCCCTGGTACGCTTCGTTAAACCAGGGAACAACGCGCTGCGCTTCCGGTCGATGGCCGGTGTGCGCCTTGTCGTTGTAGGGAAGCGCGCAGTAAAACGGATTCTGTCGCGGCGTGAATTTTACAGGAACGTAATTGCTGCGATGGGCGGGACTTGGATCGTCAAAGCCACCGTAATTTTTGGTCCATTGTTTGTCCCATGAGCTTGTGCGATTCGGCACCGGATTATTTCCACTCGGTTGCTCACCGATCCAGAAGACGGTCGTTACGATGTTTGCTTTCCACGGATAGCGTTGTCCCGGCTCCGTTCGAGCTGCCGACAACAACTGCCCAGGAGAGAACGCGATTGAACTTACGTTGGTAAAACGATCCTGTGATGATTTCTCCGATTTTTTGCCGGCTTTCATCTTGGCAGGCTCCGCCTTTTCAGGCGTGCCGTGCGCGAAAAGCGACGTGATCGACGAAAGGATGACTGCGATCGTGTGAGTAAATTTTCCAGGTTTCATTCGGTGTTAAGGCAGCGCGAAATGAAAGACGTATGATCTTTCTTATTGGTTCGTTTCCGAGGACGCGGATGCGCGTCAGTCGCGGCCAATTCAGATGCGCCTAATACCAGTCACCCACTCTTGACGCTGATTCGGCGTAGTCAACCCCTAAGTCTGAAAAATTTCAGAGCTGTAGCCACCGGCCTGTGGCCGGTTTCATTTTTCAGAATCAAACAAATTTCCCCGGATTCAAGATGTCCTTTGGATCGAGGCTTTGTTTCAGCCGGAGGTGCACGTCACGTACAACTTGACTCGTCGCGTCGGGCCACCAGCGTTTTTTTGCAAGACCAATTCCGTGCTCCCCAGTAATCACGCCGCCCCAACTCAGCACCTGCGCGAAAAGATCGTCCAGCGCGCGCTCGACTTTTTCGCGAACGGCCGCGTCGCGATTGTATCGATCCGCCATAATGTTTACGTGGATGTTGCCGTCACCGGCATGGCCAAAGCACGCGATCGGGAATCCATGCTTTGCGTGTAGCGATTCTGCGAATTCCATTAGATCGACTAAGCGGCTGCGCGGCACGACTACATCCTGATTCAATTTTGTCAGACCTGTAGCGCGCAGCGAATTGCTGAACTGGCGACGCAACGCCCACAGCTTTTCGCAATCCGCTTCGCCGGTCGCCAGTTCCAGTGCGTTTGGTTTCCTTTTCTCAAGCAATTCATGAATCGCTGCGGCCTCCGAGCGAACGCTTTCCTCTTGTCCATCCAGATCGACGAGCAGATGTGCGTTGCCCTCTGGTACAATCATTTTGCCAAGATCGCGTCGCGCCGCTTCCAGGGTGAACTGATCGGCGATTTCTAACGAAGAAGGCAGAAACCCCGCGGCAAAAATCGCCTGCACTGCTTCGGCGGCTTGCGTGGCAGTAGCAAACGCAGCTGACAGAGTCGCGCGTGCAGGCGGAAGAGGGAGCAAACGCAGCGTGACCTCGGTGGCCACGCCGAGCATTCCTTCCGACCCAACAAAGAGACCGATCAAATCGAATCCGGTTTTGTTTTTGTGCACCCGCCCGCCAGTCCGCAGCACATCGCCATTGGCAAGAACTACTTCGAGACCGATGACGTAATTATGCGTCACGCCGTATTTCAAACAACGCGGGCCGCCCGCGTTCGTCGCGACGTTTCCACCAATGGTGCAATCTTTCATGCTCGCCGGATCGGGCGGATAAAATAATTTCTGCGCGCGCACTGCCGCTTTCAGATCAGCGGTAAACACGCCCGGCTCAACAACTGCAACCGCATCGGCAAAACTGATTTCCTTGATCCGATTCATCCGCATGAGCGACAGAGCGATCCCGCCACGCGCGGGGACGCATCCGCCCACATAACCAAAGCCGCCGCCGCGCGCTGTGACCGGAATTTTTTCGCGCGACGCAAACTGCAGCAGCTTGCTCACATCGCCAGTCGACCTTGCGAAGACGACAACTTCTGGCTGGTGCGCCGCGAACCATTTGTCGCCGCTATGTGCAGCGAGCGTTTCCCGATCGGCTGCGACAATCTCGTTGTCTACGATCTCTCGAAGCTTCGAAGCAAGTTCCATGCGGATAAACGTCGCGCGCGCCAGTTGTAGGGCAAGCGCTTCCCTTGCCAATGGTGGATCGGCTTCTCCGCGCGGAATTTGCTAATGCGTTGAGGACAACGCGTTCCACCTCAGCTCGCCACGCGATAGTGTCGCGCTTGCTCCATCCGTGTGATGAGCGGCTCTGCTTTCGGATAAATCACCGGCTTACCTTCGTCCGCGCCAGCGAATTCCTTCACCGCATCCATTGAATCAAATCTCAACAAAGTCACGAACTCCACTTCGCCGGCATCTTGGTTGATGAACAACTCAGCGCCGCGATACACTCTGATATTGCGGGCCGCTATCGAGGGAAAAATTTCGTCGCGCAACATGTCCTCGTAAGCCTTCGCATTTTCCGGCTTCGTCCAGCCGTGCCAAATACGAGCGATCATTGGGAGCAAGAGCATGCGTAAGAAGAAGAGCTGATCACATGCCCATTATCTGGTAACCGCCATCGACATAAATTACCTGGCCAGTGATTGCTGCGGAGGCGTCGCTGGCGAGAAAAACTCCCGTGGCGCCCAGCTCGGCCGGATCGCAACTGCGTTTCAACGGCGCGCGTTCCTGATAATGTTTTAACATCGATGTGAAGCCGCTGATTCCACGCGCGGCCAGCGTATTGACCGGCCCTGCGGATATGCAGTTCACCCGGATATTTTTCGGACCGAGATCGTACGCGAGATAGCGCGTGCTAGCTTCTAGGCTTGCCTTGGCGACGCCCATCACATTGTAGTGCGGCACGACCTTTTTCGAGCCGTAATAGGTCATGGCTACGATGCTCCCTCCATTGGTCATCAAGGGCGCTGCTTCGCGCGCGAGCGCCACCAGAGAGTAAGCGCTGATATCGTGCGCGACCCGGAATGCTTCGCGTGTTGTACTCACAAAATCACCTTCCAACGATTCTCGGGGAGCGAACGCAAGCGAGTGGAGCATCAAATCGACCCGATCGGTTTCGCCGCGCACGCTTTCAAAAAACGCCTTGATCTCATCGTCGCTGGAGACATCGCAGGGAAATAACGGAGTTTTTTCTCCAAATTCGCCAACCAGTTCCTCCACGTTTTCCTTCAACCGTTCGCCTTGATAATTAAAAATCAGGCGCGCACCCGCGGAAGCCCACCCTTTTGCGATTGCCCATGCGATGCTGCGCTTGTTCGCCACGCCAAACACCAACCCGATTTTTCCCGCCAAAATCTGCTGCGTCATACTCGAGGAAGATACGCAGGTTTACCCGGCCGCAAAAATTCAAAGCCGGTTTGGCTTGGCATCCGTATTTTGGTTCGAAACCGTTTGTAGATGTAGACACGAACCGGACAGGCTATGGAGGCCCGGAGCCTTTTGTGCGTTTCGGATCTGAACTCAATAACTACCACCAGAAAGGAACAACTATCATGCACAAACAACTTCTCGGAAACCGCCCGTCGCTGCTGCGGTTGGCGTTTCCGCTTACAATCGTTGCGGTGATGTGCTTTGCATTTTTGCCGCTCACAAATGCCGTAATACCAGCGCCAGACGGCGGGTATGCAGGCGAGAACACAGCTGAGGGAACCAGCGCGCTGTTCAGTCTTACAACTGGAGTATGGAATACCGCCAGCGGTTTTGGGGCGTTGAAAAGCAATACCACTGGCAGGACCAACACAGCGACTGGACACCAAGCGCTACTTAAGAATCTGAGTGGCGAGGGCAATACTGCCGTCGGTGCTCAAGCACTCGTAAATAGTACGACCGTTAGCTCCAACATCGCAGTTGGGTGCGAACTCTGGAACCAACATAACGACTGGTTCTAACAACATTGACATCGGCAATGCAGGGAGTCCTGCAGACAATAAGGTCATTCGCATCGGCAGCACGGGTAACCACACGGACACCTTCATCGCTGGAATCCATGGAAAAATCCTGCCCAATAATGGAACTCTACAACCAGTGTTTGTAAATAACGCCAGTGAGATGGGCACTGTACTGTCGCCTTCCTCGGCCCGTTTTAAGGACGAGATCAAAGCGATGGGCAGCGCCAGCGAAGCGATCCTGGCGCTCAAACCGGTCACCTTCCGTTACAAAAAGGACATCGATCCGCTTGGCGTGCCGCAGTTTGGCCTCGTGGCAGAGGAAGTAGCAAAAGTGAATCCCGATCTGGTCACTCGCGACGCCAAGGGCGAGCTCTACACGGTGCTATATGAGACGGTCAACGCGATGCTGTTGAACGAGTTCCTCAAAGAGCACCGCAATGTTGAGGACCTGCAAGCGACCGCCGCCGAGCAGACGAAGGAAATCAAGGCGTTGAATGCTGTTGTCAAGGAACAGGCAGCGCAAATCCGGAAGGTGAGTGCGCAGTTGGAAATGAGCAGGCCGGCTCCGAAAGTAGTCTTGGACAACAACTGACGAGAACGGCTAGGTGTATGGTGCGTATCCCTACGCACACCACCTGCAGCGGGAACAGCCGCCACGCCTTAGGGTGCGGCGGCTGTTGTTTTTGAAATTTTGCGGCTGACACAGCCGCCTGTAGAGCGTTTAGATTGGTCAGTTAAATGCCTGCAATCGGAATCACTGGCGGAATTTCCACAGGTAAAAGCACGTTCTCCGAATGCCTCCACGATATTCTTTCCGCAGCGAAATTCTTCGATGCGGACCAGGCAGCGCACGCTCTCGCCGAGGTTCCGCAGGTCGAGCAAAAAATTCGTGCCGAATTTGGCAGCAGCGTCTTTTCACGCGACGGCGACTTGAATCGAGAGAAACTTCGGGCAATAATATTTGGCGACTCGACCAAGAAACGTGCGCTTGAGCGGATCCTCCATCCGCGGATTCGCAGCCAATGGAGGGCTAAGGCGAAAAAGCATCGCAATTCTCCCGATTTTTTCTTTGCTGATATTCCACTCCTTTATGAAACCGGTGGTGAAAGGTTGTGCGATCGGGTGGTCGTAGTGGCCTGCTCGTACAAGGTGCAGTTAGCACGGCTGGCAGAACGAATGTCGCTCAATAACACGGAAGCTGAACAGATGATTAACTCACAAATGCCACTCGAGGAAAAAATGGCGCGAGCGGACCACGTGGTGTGGAATGACGGCAGTCGTACAGCGCTGATGGAGCAAGCACGTTTTCTTGCTGCGCTTTGGCAACAGCAAATATGGACGAAAAGGTAGATTTATCGATTCCGCAGACGGGAACTGTAGAGGCAGGCGTATCGCCTTCACACGGCCACGGTGCGGCTGACGCCGCCACAGCTACGGTACCGCGCTCACTTGATTTAAATGAGCTGCAAGAGTTTTCGGAAAAAAAATTAAAATCATTGGCGCGTGATTTGAATTTGTATTTGCATCCCGCGCGTTCCCGTCATCAGCACATCCTCGATATTATCCGCGCAGCGCTAGCCGCTGGTGCAACTGTGACTGCGGAAGGTTTTCTAGATCAGGTCAGCGACTCCTTTGCGATATTGCGCTGGCCCAAATTCAATTTTTTGCCTGTTCCTGAGGACGTATGCGTTCCGCGAGCTCTTATTGAACAATACCAGCTGCGGCCAGGGCAAAAGATTGCGGGTACCGTTCGATTGCCGGTTCAGCGTGAGAAGTTCCTTTGTCTCGACGACGTCACAAGCGTCGAAGGCCAGCCGAGCGACGAGTGGAAGGGACCGACGCACTTTGACAAGCTAACGCCGCAGTTTCCGCAGGGCAGGATTATTCTGGAGAATCCGAAGGCGAATTCCATCAGCGCGCGCGCGGTGGATCTGCTGACGCCACTTGGGCGTGGGCAACGCGGTCTTATCGTCGCGCCGCCGCGAGTGGGGAAGACGATCCTGCTCAAGGAGATTGCGAGAGCGATTCGCGTAAATCACCCCGACATTGTGCTCATCCTGCTCTTAGTGGACGAGCGGCCGGAAGAGGTGACGGATTTGGAGCGGGAAATTGATTGCCAGATTTACCATTCCAATTTTGACGAAAGCGTGCACCGCCATGTGCAGGTAGCGGAGATGGTGCTGGAGCGCGCCAAACGCCTTGTGGAATTGAAACACGATGTAGTGCTCTTGCTCGACAGCCTCACTCGGCTTTCGCGCGGATACAACAATCTGGAACCGGGCAGAGGGCGGATCATGTCCGGTGGCGTCGAAGCGAAAGCGCTCATTAAGCCGAAGAAATTTTTCGGCTCGGCACGAAACGCGGAAGAAGGCGGCAGTCTGACAGTGCTCGCGACTGCGTTAACCGAAACCGGCAGCCGAATGGACGAATTGATTTTCGAAGAATTCAAGGGCACCGGCAACATGGAACTGCATCTTGATCGCGCTTTGCAGGAGAAGCGACTTTATCCGGCGATCCATCCGCTGTTTTCAGCTACAAGACGCGAGGAGTTGCTTTATCATCCCGATGAATGGGAGCGCGTGCTGATGTTGCGCAAAACAATGGCAGCGCTTCCGCCTCTCGAGGCGATGGAAAAGCTGATTGACAATCTGCAAGCGACGAAAACCAACGCGGAACTGCTGTTGAGCGGGTTGAGGTGATTTCCGGCAACGAAAAGAACGACGAAGCACGAATGACAAATGACGAAGGCAGCGCGAATGCTAAGATGACGCCGCGTCCCGAGCGCGGATCTCGTCATTCGGATTTCGTTATTCCTTCGGGCTTTGTCATTCGTCATTCGTCATTACCATCGGGTCCAATTACGTCTGGCGGTAAGTTGGCCGAGGTGATAGAGCAAATTTCCGCAGCAGATCGCGTTGCAGTGGATACTGAGGCAGACAGCCTGCATTCGTATCGGGAGAAACTTTGTCTGCTCCAGATGAGTGTACCATCCGCCGCGAAGGCCGGCAGTTACAACGACTTCATTGTCGATCCGCTGGCCGGACTCGATCTGGAGCCACTGCGACGTGCGCTTGAATCCAGGGAAATTGTCTTGCACGGCGCCGACTACGACCTGCGGATGCTGCGGCGCGGCTTGAATTTCATTGCGCATAGCATCTTCGACACGATGATCGCGGCCCGTCTCCTCGGTATCCGCGAATTCAGTCTGGCTGCGCTGGTGAAACGGTACTTTGGCTTGGAACTGACCAAGGGTTCACAGAAAGCGAACTGGGCAAGACGGCCTTTGCCAAGGCGAATGGCGGAATACGCGGTTAACGATGTGCATTATCTGTTACCGCTTGCCAAAAAATTGGAAGCCGAGCTGGACCATTATCAGTGCCGGGATTGGTTGCGGCAATCATGTCAACGCGCGATTGAGCAGGCGGCGGTTGGACGCGTCCGCGAGCAGAACGAACTTTGGCGTGTCCGCGGATCACGGTCGCTTCATGGGCGTGCCGCCGCAGTCCTTCGCGCGCTTTGGCAATGGCGCGAAAGAGAAGCGGAAATCGCAGATCGCCCGCCATTTCACATCTTACAGAACGAAAACCTTGTGAACGCTGCAGTAAGTTTCGCTTCAGGAAGCGTGCCTGACTACAAACATTTTTCGCCTCGCCGACGTCAGACGTTTCGCGAGGCGGCACGAACTGCACTGGCCGCCCCTGAATCGGAGTGGCCCGTGTTGCGTAGGCGGTTTGGAACTCGGCCGACTACTGAGGCGGTCCGGCGGACAGAAGAGCTGCGGCGCCGGCGTGACAAATCAGCTGAACAGCTCGGCTTGGAGCCATCGTTCATCGCACCGCGTAATGCGCTAGAGGCGATCGCGACAGACCCCACCCGAGCAGCGTCGCTGCTGGTTCCATGGCAACGCGAATTGCTGGGAATAACAGCATGAAACTTGTCACTGCTACGGAATAACCAGCGGCTGACCAACTGTAAGCTTTTTGGGGGCGCGGATATTTTTATCGTTCGCGGCGAGAATCTCTTTCCAACGCTTGGGTGATTTATAAAATTTTCGCGAAATAGAGAAGAGGGTGTCACCCGACTGCACAACATAGGCTCGGTCTGCTCTCTTCGACGCGTTTTTCTTAGAGCTTGCGTTATTTCCCAGTGATTTCTCCGGGGAAGCTCGTGAAGACGCTGTGTGCCCTTCTAGCTCTTTGCGGAGATTAAGATTTTCGTTTTGCAACCGCGCCACTTCCGATCTTGTGATGACGGAATCCCCAGAAAGCGCGGTCAGCGCAGCGATTTCGTCATGTTTTATCGAATTTTTGACCTCATTTGCGTGAGGACCGTTTGGACTTAAAGCGAGGTAGCGTTTGAAATGGTGTAGTGCACTCAGGGGATCATTCAGTTTATCGTCGTAAAGAAGAGCCAGTTTGTAGTGAATCTCAGCGCAGCGTGGACTGTCATCGAGTGCGGCTTCGTACAAGTTGATCGCCCGCGCAAAGTCGCCCTGGGCTGATTTGCTGTCCGCATCCTGCATCAATTGCGAATAACGCGACCCCCCGATGCGATCGCACCCGGCTAAACCACAAATGAAAAAGATCGAGAAGTATACACAGGCCAGAGTCGTCGGGCCGCGCAATGGAGAAGCTGAACGAGGCGCGGCAGACCGGAGGTTGTCAGCGCACGACATCGCCGTCAATTTGCTTAGTTGTGAACCTGCGCGCACTACAATTCTTCGTCATCTCAGTGATAGCGTCTTTCCTTCCGACTACGCCTCTGCGTGGGTCACCTTCAAGTGGAGCGACCTATTCGCTCAGCTTTGTCGATATCGATGGCAACAAGCTTTCCACCGCTGATGGACACGTGACTGTCTTGGTGCTGGCCACAACGGCCGATCGGGAAAAGGCGCGCGCCGTGGGTGACCGTGTTCCCGATTATTGTCTGGGCAACCCGAACTACAGAATGATTACGGTTATTCGTTTCGCCAGCAAACACACTGCAATCGGTCGCAAGATTATAACGGCGCTGGTGAAGCACCGCGTTAACGAAGAGGCTAAGCGGCTCCAAGCTCGATACGACGCGAAGAAAATTGCTCGTGACGCGCGCCAGGACATCTTGACCGTAACTGATTTCGATGGAAGCGCGTCGTCACAACTCGACGAACCGGGCCAGGCGGCGAGCTTTCGTGTCCTGGTGTTCGCGCGAGACGGGAAGCTGTTAGCTCAGTGGACTGATGTTCCCAGCGCCAAACAACTCGCTGAGGTACTAAAGTAATCGTGGTAGCACCGTCGCTTAAGCCGCCGGCGCATTTGAAGTCAATATTTCGGCACGCTCGGATCGATCTGGTCGGACCACGCATCGATGCCGCCCTCGAGATTGTAAACGTTCGAAAAGCCGCGCTGCTGCAGCAATCGTACCGCTTCGGCGCTGCGCTTGCCGCTGTGGCAATGGACAACGATTGGCTGCTCGCGTTGCAGCTCGTCCCTCCGCTCAGCGATTTCTCCCAGCGGGATTAACTTTCCGCCATCGATCCGCGCGATTTCGTACTCGAAGGGGTCCCGTACATCGATTAGCTCAAACGCTTCTCGCGCATCCATCTTCCGCTTTAGCTCGCGCACAGATATTGCAGGAACTGCCGCATCGTCTCGTACGCCGCAAAACTGGTCATAGTCGATCGGTGAGAAAATTGTCGGATTTTCGCCGCAAACGGGACACTGCAAATCGCGCCGCAGATTCAGCTCTCGAAATTTGACCTTGAGCGCATCGAAGTGGAGCAGTCGTCCTATCAGAGGCTCCCCGACACCTAGAATCAGCTTGATCGTCTCGATCGCTTGAAGCATGCCGATGATTCCTGGCAAAACGCCCAGCACGCCCGCTTGTGCGCAGTTTGGAACTGACTCCGGTGGAGGTGGCTCCGGAAAAAGACAGCGATAACATGGCCCGCCCAGATGAGGCGCGAACACGGTGGTCTGTCCCTCGAAACGGAATACCGAGCCGTACACATTTGGTTTTCGCGCGAAAACACAGATGTCGTTGGACAGATAACGCGTGGCGAAATTATCTGATCCATCGACGACGATGTCGTATTTAGACACAATAGGAGAAGCGTTTTCGCTGGAGAAACGGCATTGATGCAATTCAATCTCGATTTGCGGATTGATGTCGCGCAGCCGGTCCTGCGCCGATTCCAGTTTGCCGCGGCCGACGTCCTTTGTTCCGTGGAGAATTTGCCGCTGCAGATTCGAAAGATCGACGTCATCAAAATCGACAATGCCGATTGTTCCGACGCCGGCTGCCGCGAGATAGAGCGCGGCAGGGGATCCGAGTCCGCCGGCGCCAATGCACAAAACGCGCGCTGCCTTTAGCCGGCGTTGCCCGCCGGCTGTGACTTCGGGCATGATCAGGTGGCGCGAATACCGTTGCAGTTCCTCAGCGCTCAACTGCACTGCACCGGCACGTTGATCATCGATAATGCTTCCCTTCACTGCCATTCAGTTATTCTAGCACAAAACCCCCGCTGCGAGTGAGGCGCCGGCGGAGGGCACGCGGCCAGGGACCTGAGCGGCTAGGCCTTGTACATGGCCCGGCAACCCGCGACGTTGCAGATGAGGAGAATTGCAAGAACGCCGAAGAGGAGGAGCGTCGAGCGCAGGTTCCGCGAGCGGAAATAAAAGTAGGCATGAACAAGATAAACTCCGATGCATCCTGCAAAGACTCCCCAGCCGCCGCCGTGGCCCCAGTGGGGACCAATGAAAGCAGCAAGACCGAGAGGAAACATCCAGGCTAAGGCCAAAAGCCCGCCGTTAGGATTGGTCGCGAACAGTGCTACTAACCACGCTACGACATAAGAAATAATCTTATATCTTAGCGGCACTGATTTGGTGCGCATAAGCTGCCTGACCGACTTGAATCAACCGTCGCTTATTCTGTGACGGTCACCGTGGTTCCTACGGGGGCGTTTTCGAAGAACGGTCTTGCTATGTCTTTCGGCAGGCGAATGCAACCATGCGAAGCGGCAAAGGGTGGAACATACCCTTGGTGCATCGCGTATCCGCCTCTGAAGAACATCGCATACGGCATCCGGGCGCCATCAAAATGCGTCCCTTTCGGCCGCGAATCTTTTCGTGCGTCAATGTTTGATTTAATCACGTTGCCGTAATCATCCACGTAATCGCCGAACACAGTAGAGACGTGGCCTGCGTCTTTCGAAAGCACTGTGTAGTGACCGGGCGGAGTAGAAAACCCAGGTTTTCCGGTGGAGACGGTCGTCTCGCCAACCAGGCGTTTGCCCTTGTAAAAGTAAGCTTTCTGTTCGCCGATATGCACGACAATTTTGGCCGAACCAGCGGCGCCCTCGTCATTCCACCAACCTGCCGGAGCGGCCCGGGGATACATCCCAGGCGCATAAGGTGGATACTCCTCGCAACTGCAAAGGATCAGCGCGGCAACGAGGGTCGCTGCAATTTGAATCAAGTGGCGCGGGCTCATGAAAGCGGATACTTATGCGGGGTTCCTTATGACACTTCAACACTAAAGTCGATTCGGACCGGCCTCACGGATGTTTCGTAATGCAATCCACGAGCCGCGCCGTAGCAAATTGGGTGCGGCCAAAGACCAGTGCCCAATTTTTCGGCTGCGGGCTTGCAAGTTAACGGCTCGGTTTGACGCTGGGCGCATGGGTAAATACGCTTTGCGCATGACCACTGTGCAACCACCGATTGATCTTAAAAAATGGATCGAAGAAAACGCCGACAAATTTCAACCCCCCGTGAGCAATCGTTATCTGTACGACGGACGGGATTTTTTCGTGATGGTCATCAAAGGGCCGAACGCGCGGAACGATTTTCATCTCGTCGATTCGGAGGAGTACTTCTATCAGCTCAATGGCGACATTAAGGTGCGCATCCGCGAAGGCGACCGCATCGTGGACCACGTCGTGAGAGAAGGCGAAACCTTCTTCATCCCGCCAAATGTTCCGCATTCCCCGCAGCGGCCGCCGGACACGATCGGTGTAGTAGTCGAGCGGCGGCGCCCGCCCGGAGAAAAAGAACACGTCATTTTTTACTGCGAAAACTGCGGGGCGCTGGTGGAAGACATTCATTTCGATTGTGCGGACATCGTCGAACATTTCAGCCAGGCGATGCTTGATTTCTGGAATGACGATGTGCGGCGCACCTGCAAAAAATGTGGAACGAAAGTTGAGAAACCGCAGCCAGTAAAATCGCTGTAGGGCGTTCTGGGTCAGGAGTCGCTCGATTGGCGTTTCACAGAAACGCCCTACAATTCCGCTGAGACAGCGGACGCTACACCTCGTGAAGATCGACCTGCACACTCACATTTTGCCGCGCAACTGGCCGGACCTGGATCAAAAATACGGCTACCCAGGATTCGTAAGGCTGGAGCACTCGGATCCCTGCTCGGCACGGATGATGATCGGTGACCGCGTCTTTCGCGAAATCAACGATAACGTGTGGAACGCCGAGCGCCGGATCGAGGAAATGGACAGTACCGGCGTTTCTGTCCAGGTGCTCTCGACCGTGCCGGTGATGTTCAGCTATTGGGCAAAACCGCGGGATGCGCTTGATCTCTGTCGTCTGCTGAACGACCACATCGCTGAAATCGTTCGGCGATATCCGTCGCGCTTTGTTGGTCTCGGGACCATCCCATTGCAGGATGTCGATCTTGCCGCGCAAGAATTGATGCGTTGCCTTCGCGAGCTCCAGCTGTGCGGAGTCGAGATTGGGACCCACGTTGACGCAAACGATCATTGCCACGGCCCGGATTGCCGCAACCTCGATCATCCCGCGCTCGACGTCGTTTGGAAAACGGCGGAGGACCTAAGCGCCGCAATTTTCGTCCATCCTTGGGACATGATGGGGAAGGAAAGGATGCCGAAATACTGGCTGCCCTGGCTCGTCGGAATGCCGGCCGAGACATCGCTGGCAATCTGCTCGATGATTTTCGGCGGTGTATTCGATCGCTTTTCCAAACTGCGCGTCGCGTTTGCCCATGGCGGGGGCGCATTTCCATTCACGGTTGGCCGGATCGAGCATGCCTTCCATGTGCGCCCGGACTTGGTCGCGACGGATAACGGCAAAAACCCGAGAGAATATCTTGCCCGTCACGACGATAACGGCGGCTCCATTCCCGCACGGTTTTACGTGGATTCGCTGGTCCACGATGCGGACGCGCTCAAGATGTTGCTTAAATTATTCGGCGCGCAACGCGTCGCATTCGGCTCAGATTATCCTTTTCCGTTAGGCGAAACGAAACCGGGCCACCTCATCGAATCGATGAAGCTTTCCGCCAAAGAAAAAGCGCAACTGCTCTCGGGCACTGCGCGCGAGTTTCTGAGTCTCAATTAAACGTTGAAGCGTCACAGCGAAAAGTTTTTCGTCGATCGTTACCTGGTTCCGCTTCAACGGTTCAGCTCTTCATCGCTTCAACGCTGCGCGTCACAGTTCGTGTCTGATAGCCCAGAGATCATGGAACACAGGCCTAAACAATGATTCTTTCAGAAACGGCACGCCTGGTGATCCGCCGGTGCCTTTCTTTGCGCCGATCGTTCGCTCAACCAGCTTGATGTGCCGATAACGCCACTCCTGCAACCCCTCGTCGAAATCGGTCATCAATTCGAACAGGATCGAGCATTCAGGCGACTGCTTGTAGAGTCGAAGGATTTCTTTCTGCACACGCTCGTCTGGTCCATTCGGTTGCGTGACGTCCCGATTTCTCAAATCGGCGGGAATCTGTGCCCCACGGGCGGCAAGAAAATCGTAGAAATGATCAACCACACTGCGTTCGTTGAGCAATTTTTGTAGCCGATCGTAGCCAGGAAAATCCGGCTTGAGGTACGCGACTGTCGATTCCCTTTTGTATCCAAGCGCGAATTCAATTTCCCGAAACTGCACAGATTGAAATCCCGATGCAGTCTCGAGCCGATCACGAAAGCTTGAGAACGACGACGGCGTCATTGTTTCCAGAATGTCCACCTGCGCCACCAGCACCTTCATGATTGTGCGTACGCGCTTAAACGTGTGAATCGCTCCAAAAAGATCGCCTGCGGAAAAGTCTCGCTTGATCTTTTCAAACTCGTGGAGCAACTGCTTGAACCAGAGTTCATACGTTTGATGGATGATGATGAACAGCGTCTCATCGTGTTCCGGCGGGCTGGAACGCGGTTTCTGAAGCGAAAGCAGTTTCTCCAGGTCGAGATAACTGGCGTACGTAAGCGAGGCCATAAGGTCATGCTCGCTGCAACGCTTTAACGTTTCAACGATTTAACGCTTCAACGCGGCGGAGCCATACTGGATGCTGGACGACAACGCCGCTTTCACATCAGCTGAGTACTGAGCGTTGAAAGCGCCTCGTCCAAATGAAGGATTGATCGCGCCTCTGGCAACCGGTTAGGCTTGGTCTTTCAATTCGTCGGAAGGCGACCTCATGAAAACCATACTGATTAACCTCGCTCTTTCGACAATCGCCATGGTCGATCTTGCTTCCGCTAACGCCGGCGACAAAATCGACGTTTCAAAAGTCATCACCAAGTCCGATGCCGAGAGAATTCTGGGCGTGCCGGTCAAAGACGCCAAGGGTCGCAACCAGAACGGCACCGACGGCTTCTACGATTCGGAGTGGAGTTATTATGCGGTCAAAGGCGATAAGGCGCTCGTGTTCGACGTCCTCTACGCTGGCAAACCCGGGCTCGCCGCCACGATGTTTTTCATCCTCCCGGCCGACGGCGGCAAATCGACGCCGGTCGACGGTCTTGGCGATAAAGCCATCTTCTGTCCTAACGAGACCGGCATGCAAATGTTGCACGTTCTCAAGGGGAACATTCTGGTCACGATTGGAATCCATGGCCTTCCCGCCAACGCGGGTCTCGACCCGGAAAAATCAATGGCCACAAAAATACTGGCGAACCTGTAGCGCGGCCGTCTCAGCGGCGGAAGAAGTCCACAGATTGATTACGCAGATTCCACAGATTAGTTGGAGCCAGTCTTTGAAGATCTGTGAGGGAACACGACCGCCGGGAAGCGAGACGGATAGACGGGCAGGCCGAGGGGCCGAGCGATCGGGAGAGAGCGAGTCAATTTGGGTCCCGGAAATCTGTGGATAGAACTCAGCTTATCTGCCGTAAGTAGTACTCATCCCACGCCGCCGGAATTGATTCCCGCGCCGAGTACGGGCCCGGCTCATAGGCGCGCGAGGCAATGCCTTGCTGACTCAATTCGCACACGTGCCAGTCCTGCCTGTTAGTCATGTCCCAGAACTCGATCGCGTCCTTCGGCTTGAAATCGGATCGATTGAACGCGTCCGGATGAAAAAACCAATCGCACAAGATCAGTGTGCGCTCCGGCGACTGCGGCCAGAGCTGATGCACCATCACGTACTCCGGATGTAAAGAGAGAAGCATGTTGGGAAAAATGGAATAATAGAAAACCTCTTGGAGATTCTCGATCTTCCCGACCGGCAACGCGCACGCTTTGCCGCTCATCGTCAGGCCGGCGCCTTTAGTGATCTTCATGAAGCCGCCGAGAAACGGCCCTTCGGTGAGATCGTTCTCCGCCGAATCGTAGGGTGAAACTTTAGAAAGCATCGGATGCACGCCCGGGCAGTGATAACACTCTGAATAATTCTCGCACATCAGCTTCCAATTGGCCTTCACGTCGTACTCAATCCGTTTCGCCGCGCGCAGTTTCGGCAGGTTCCAGTGAGAAAATTTTCCCGCCAACGGCGCGAACCATTTCTCCAGTGACATGTAGCCGCCTCGCTGTGTCGAGGCGTCTTCCAGATTCACAAAGATGAATCCTTCCCACAACGCGAGGTTCGCGGCGTGCAGCGAATAATCAGCCTTGGCAAAACCCGGTACCTGATCCATGTGCGGCGCGCCGATCAATCGCCCGTCCAACCCGTACGTCCACGCGTGATACGGACACTGAATCGCGGACAAATGTCCGTTTCTGTCTTCGCGAAGCCGGGTGCCACGGTGACGGCACACGTTGTAAAAGCCATGCACTTCTCCGCCTTTATCACGAACGATGATCAATGATTCGCTCGCGACCTCCGCCACAAAATAATCGCCCGCTTCAGCAAGCTGGCTCTGATGCCCAACCAATACCCATTGGTTCGAGAAAATTCTGTCTTGCTCTTCTGCGAACACTTCAGGCGAGACGAAGTATTGTTGCGCTAAAGCTTTCGCTCCGGCCGCAAAAGTTTCAGCCGTCTTGCGGAATGCTGTGATCATGGGAAGGCATAAATCCTAGCCACAGATCGACACAGATAAACACGGATTCGGAAAATTTCTGATTTCCTGGTTTCCAGATTGTGTTCTCTAATCCGTGAAAATCCGTGTTCATCCGTGGCTGAAACCGGTGAGGCTCGCAATCGCCTCAATCTTCTCCCCCTTCAACTATTGGAGCACCTGCTGATGAAACTCGTACCAATCATCGAGATTATTCAGGTTCACCGCGTCCTTTGGCGCAGAAGCATCATCGGCAATGCTGCACGTGTTCAGAATGCCGCGCCGAGTTTCGTCGTCATGATTGTAGCCACGCACCGCAGCGTTGTGGTTACCGATCGCTTCCCGATTTAGCGATTTCGCATTCTTCTTCACCCACGCTTCGAATTGCGGATAGGTCGGCTTATTTCTTTTGATGTAATCTCTCACCGCCTGCTCTTCGAGTCCGAGTGCGGCGAGCGTCATTGCATCGAACCCTTTGCCAACGCCAGGATAGCCACGAGCAAGTTTACCCTTCTCCTCCAGAGAGACCTTCTGCCAAAGCCGCGGGAGATGCACGACGCCAAGCGGCCCGGCAACGCCGGAACTGATCAGTGGAACATAGGTGTCGCTCATAATGAGATGATTGTAGCTCTCAACAACCAACCCTCAACTCTCGAGGTCCGTCGAAACTCAAAGCCACGCTTTGGTGAATGCGCGCGCTTGTTCACGTCTGACTCGCGAGTCGTTCGTACCTACCGTCTCCTAGGAACAAAATCAAACCGAGGTCGCGCAATCGTTGCATTTGCTGGCGGAGTTTTTCCCGGACGTGTCGATTTTCGGGAAAACGAGAAGCAGCTAGAGGCGCGCACACCGCAAAAACTTCGCTCATCGTGAAAGTGTCGGATCGGATTTGGGAAATTCCCTCCATGGTTAATTGTAGCCAGCCTGAAAAGCTTTCTACTAGTCGCGCCAGCTGCCGGCGTTGGAGTCGGACGCGTGGAGGAGCTTCGATAGCTGCATCGCGCAACGTTGTTACGCGCGACAGTGCGGCGCGCAAAGTCTCGACGGGCTTACGTAGTTCGTTCAGATCATCAGCAGTCCAGAGCTGAGGTCTCGGACTGCTGCCAAATCCGGATTGAATGAAAGCGCGCAGTGTGTTGATGGCATCGCGATTCTTGATCTGAACGCCGCATTCGAGATTGCGATACATCCCAGAGAACGTCGCATTCGCCGACGTAATTAGCGCACATTTCTTGTCGACCACATAAACCTTAGCGTGAAGCGAGCTGAGACTAAAAATGCCGCCGATTCGCTCGGCTAGGGCATGAACTGCGTCAAGGTCTGACGCATTGCTTGCGAAGTCGCCGAGCAATGTACGCGTCAGGAGTCTGACGGTGACCTTCGGACCGAGCTGCGAGACTGCATCGTGGAGATACTTTCCAATACAGGGGCTCGAAACCATTAGCGAAGATGAGCAATTCTCCAGCGCATTCTTCAGCCAGCGATCTGTCGGCGAGACGACAATCATTTTAGACCGTTGCGAGCGCTTTCCGAGTTTCGTCCGGAAGAATCGACATCGGCTGCACAAATATTTTGCCGGCTTGGAATGCGTCGCCGGGCGATTCGCCAGCATCCCAATCGACCTTGATAACGCGAATGCGCTGCGCGTCGCAGTAAATTTCTTGAATCACGCCGCCGCTAACTTCGATTATGAGAGTCTGCATATAACGGTTTTATCGCGAACGCGTTTTGAAATCCATTATTTACATCGCGATCAGAGAACTCAGTTTTGTTA
>CATPBS010000308.1 GCA_955652715.1 uncultured Candidatus Udaeobacter sp. | reverse complement strand
TGAAAGGCTTTGCGGCCGGCGATTCGATGGACTCGTGCCCGTGCCATTGCATCCAACCCGGCAACGGGAACGTGGATTTAATCAGGCTAGCCTCATTGCAGAATTGCTAAGCGCGCAGATCTCGATTCCAGCCAGGCCAGTTCTCGAACGGATTCGGTATACCACCACGCAAACTGCGCTTGATCGATCTGAGCGCATGGAAAATTTACATAATGCATTCCGTTTACGAAAAATCGCGGACGTGCGAGGTTTGCGAGTGTTGTTAATCGACGATGTTCTTACCACCGGCTCCACGCTGAACGAGTGCGCGCGAGTTTTGAAACGCGCAGGTGCATTCTCGGTTCACGCGGCCACCGCAGCACGCGCATAACTCCCATGGCAATTTTCAAGAAACCAGCAATTAAGGCGGAGGGCGGCAAAAAGCGGGAAATTCCTCGCGGTCTTTTTCAGAAGTGCCCCGGCTGTTCTGAAGTCGTGCCTGAAATCGAGCTGGCGCAAAATCAACGTGTCTGTCCGCGCTGCGACTATCACTTTGCGCAACCCGCTAAGGAGCGGATTCAGAACCTGCTCGACTCGGAGACCTTTGTAGAAATGGATGCCGACTTGAAATCTGTGGACGTCTTGCGTTTTCAAGGAATGGTTGGGTATAAAGATCGGCTCAAAAAATACCAGGAAAGCACGGGTCTGCTCGACGCGGCGATCACTGGATATGGCATTCTCGATGGTTACAAGGTGGCGATCGCGGTAATGGATTTCGGTTTTCTCGCTGCGACCATGGGATCAGTAGTTGGCGAGAAAATTACGCGGACGATTGAATATGGAACCGCCCACGGTTGCGCGGTTCTTATCGTTGCCGCTTCCGGCGGCGCGCGGATGTACGAAGGAATGTTGAGCTTGATGCAGATGGCAAAAACGAGCGGCGCACTCGCGCAACACGCCCAGGGACGACTCCCATACATCTCTGTTCTTACAAACCCGACCACTGCTGGAGTCATGGCCAGCTTTGCTTCACTGGGCGACGTTATTATCGCTGAGCCCAAAAGCATGATCGGTTTCGCCGGGCCGCGGGTGATCAAAGAAACCACTCATCAAGAGTTGCCGGAAAGATTTCAGACCGCTGAATTTCTGCAGGAGCACGGTTTGATCGATACGATTGTTCATCGCAAAAAAATGCGAGAGCAGATTAGCGGCTTGCTCAGTTACTTTGCTGTTACGCCGTGAATCGAGCCGGCGGGAGCCGAGTGAGATGGACGGGCAAGCCCGCGAGGGTTGGCGCGTCGGGAGACGCGCCAATCAACTATCGAGAGGCGCTCGCCTGGCTTTACAGCCTCCAGCGCTTCGGCATCAAGCTCGGGCTGGAAAATATCCGGCGGTTGCTCGACGAGCTATCAAGGAAGGGCGATCTCCAGATCGCCCCCGGTGGCTTAGAAGCCGCCGCTCCTTGCAAAGTCGTCCACGTCGCCGGCACAAATGGCAAAGGCTCCGTGTGCGCCATGATCGATTCGATCTGTCGCGCGCAAGGATATCGCACCAGTCTGTTCACATCCCCTCACCTCGTCACGTTCCGCGAGCGGATTCGTGTTAATGGCGAAATGGTTTCCAAGGACGCGGTTGCCGATGGCTTGACCACAATTCGCAATCTGGTCGCCGATTGGGATCAGCATTCGACATTTTTCGAAGTGACGACCGCGCTCGCGCTGAAATGTTTTTCCGAAGCAAAGATCGACGTGGCCATTCTTGAAACGGGCATAGGCGGCCGCCTCGATGCGACCAACGCTATGCAATCTGATGTCTCAGTCATTACACGAATCGACTTCGATCATGAAGAATGGCTTGGAAACACGCTTGCTGAGATCGCGAGTGAAAAAGCGGGAATCATCAAGCCCCGGATTCCCGTCGTTTGTGCCGCGCAGCAACCCGAGGCCGAAAAGGTCATTCGCGTACGCGCGGCCGAGTGCAAGGCGCCACTAAAATTCGTGACCAAGTCCTATGAGGAGACGCCGATTGCGCTTGCCGGATCGCATCAAAAACACAATGCCGCTCTTGCGATTGCTGCACTTCGCGCAGCGAAGATCGATCTCAGCACCTCTGCTGTCGCGCATGGGCTTGCCGCCATTGACTGGCCAGCGCGTTTTCAAAGCTGGGACAAGCGTACAATCATCGACGGCGCACATAATCCCGCCGCGGCACGCGTGCTCGCCGAAACATGGCGCGAAATTTTTGGCGACCAGCGCGCCACGCTTATCCTGGCCGTCCTTTCGGACAAAAACTTGCGCGGAATCTGTGAAGCGCTCGCGCCAATTGCTGATTCAGTTTTTCTTCCCAAGATTCGGAGCGAACGCGCAACTGCTCCGGAAACGTTGGCAAAGGTTCTGGCGAACATTACCTCAGCACTGCCCTACTCTATCACTCCATCAATCGATGAGGCACTAACGCTCGCGCGCGCGCAACCAAATCCGATTCTGATTACAGGCTCTCTACACTTCGCTGGTGAAGTTCTCGCCCATTTGCACGGCGAACCCGCCGCCTTCGAAGAATGCAGGCAATAGAACGGCGTCTCACAGAGACGCCGTACAAAATCTGGGTCAATTGTAGGGCGTTTGTGTCAAACGCTTTCGTCGATCTCAATCCTTGGAAACAACGGGACCGGTTTGCCGACAACATGTCCATCCGGCAATTCGCCCCATTTTGCGTCCGCGAGTGAGAACCGTTTCTCTTCGTCGCTCAAATCCATCTTCCAATTCAGTTGATCGAAGATCCCGTGTGCTGCGCGTGTCAAGACCGGCGAAATCAAAATTGCGATGATGCGGAGCGATTCCGCAAGGACGTAAAGCACATCGAATAATTCTTCTTTCTTGGTTTTAGCCTGCGCGGCCTTCGCGAGATCCCATGGCCTTCTGTCCTCAACGAGCCAATTGAACGCCGCCACGATAATTCGGAGAACCGCCAAAGCAGATTCTAGATGATACGACTCGCAGCCACTCGTTAGGTTGTCTCTCCACGCGTCACGCGCGTCCCATTTCTCTTGGTAATCGTTAAATATCTTGGAAGCTCTGTTGATCCGAAGAGTGCTGTTGCAGAATCGACCGGTCATTTGAAGCGTCCGGTTCAAGAGATTACCTAGGGAATTGGCCAGCGCGTCATTGTGCGCAGTAAGAATTCGTTCTTCCGAGAAATCCGCGTCTTTACCCATAACGATGTCGCTCATCAAATAATAGCGCAGCGCATCGGCGCCGTATTTATCTGCGAGAACGAACGGATCGATAATGTTCCCCGAGCTTTTGCTCATCTTTGCGCCGCCGAGATTCCACCAGCCGTGGACTAACAGTTGCGGCATTTGATCAACCGGAAAGCCGATCGAGTGCAGCATGATGAGCCAATAAATGCCGTGAGCCGGCACGAGAATATCTTTCCCGATGATTTGCAGCGCAGGCCATTTGTCGCGGAAAGCCGATGGTTGAGAGCTGAAAGTTGATTGATCCGGATCGTAGCCGGCGAAGCTGATGTAG
>CATPBS010000307.1 GCA_955652715.1 uncultured Candidatus Udaeobacter sp. | reverse complement strand
AATTCTGTCCTAAATCGGCGCGCTCATTCGTCGTATCTTTAAAAATCACACATCAACAGAAAGACAAAACATGAGCGCACAAGAGAAGAAACAAGCTGCAAGCATCGTTTGGTTTGAAATCCCGGCCGACAACCCGGAACGCGCCAAGGCGTTTTATAGCAATTTGTTTGGCTGGAAGATCAATCCATTTCCCGGAGGGGGAGATTATTGGCACATCGATACTGGCGGCGCCGACGATACGCCCGATGGCGCGCTGAAGAGACGCAAACATCCGCAAGAGCCGATCACTAACTACGTCGGCGTAGATTCGGTTACCGAATTCTCCAAAAAACTCGAGAAACTCGGTGGCAAAATCTGCCTGGCGAAAACGGCCGTGCCACAGATGGGTTATTTCGCCGTGTGCCAGGATACCGAGGGTAACTCGTTTGGAATTTGGCAGGGCGACACAAACGCGAAATAATTGTCCAAAACCTGCCAGCTCGTTCGTCGTAGTTTTGAAACCGACAAAAACAATCAACCATCAACTAAAAATCAATATGAACACACAAAATCAAAACGGATACATGCTGTTGTTTCGCGGAAACGACTGGTACAAAAGCCTTTCGTCAGAGGAAACTCAGAAAGTCACAGACCAATGGATGGCTTGGTTCCGGCGGCTAACCGAGCAGGGCAAAGCCATCGCCGGCAACCCGCTCGAACGCGAAGGCAAAATCGTCTCGGGCAAAAACCGCGTGGTGTCCGATGGCCCATTTGCCGAATCGAAGGAAGCGATCGGCGGCTACTTTTTGCTAGACGTCGCCAGTCTCGATGAAGCGGTGGCGATCGCGCAGGAATGCCCCGGATTGCCGTATGGCGTGCGCGTCGAGGTCAGGCCCGTTGCGGGCGAATGTCCGCTCGTGAGCGAACTCAAGCGCGAAGCGGAGTTTGCCACCGTCTGAGCCAGGTGCAGATCGTCGCGCAAGATTGACAAACGGAGGCGTCGTATGTGCGCAGTCTGTCTTGTGAACCTGGCATTCATCGCGGTGGGCGCGGCGCCAACCAGCGGGTTGGCCGCGCTCGCCGTGAAAAAATTCCTGCTGAAATGCCAGGCAAATCATCAAACAAATGAAACTCGAGGAGGAGGAAATGAAAATCGAAACAATGAAACAGAAAACGGGCGCCAGCGAAGTGAATCCTTCTAAAGTCGTGCCGAGAGAGCAATGGCTGGTTGCGCGCAAGGATTTACTGACGCGCGAGAAGGAATTGACACGGCTGCGTGACGAGGTGAGCCGGCATCGGCGCGAGCTGCCATGGGTTAAGATTGACAAGGAATACATTTTCGAAGGGCCGAACGGCAGAGAAACGCTAGCCGATCTCTTCGATGGACGCAGTCAGTTGATCCTGTACCATTTCATGCTCGGCCCGGGCTGGGATGAAGGTTGCAAAAGCTGTTCTTTCCTGGCCGATCACTTCGACGGCGCTAATTGGCACCTCCCGCATCGCGACGTGACATTTGCAGTGGTCTCACGCGCGCCGTTTTCGGAGATCGAGCCATTCAAGAAACGCATGGGCTGGCGTTTCAAATGGGTCTCATCGCGCGGGAGCGACTTTAACTTCGATTATCATGTATCCGCCACTGAGGCTGAGCAGGCGAAAGGCGAAGTTTATTACAACTA
The DNA here is from genome assembly GCA_955652715.1 of uncultured Candidatus Udaeobacter sp. Taxonomy (GTDB): domain Bacteria; phylum Verrucomicrobiota; class Verrucomicrobiia; order Chthoniobacterales; family UBA10450; genus Udaeobacter. The sequence continues at coordinate 2,287 of CATPBS010000307.1, read as the reverse complement.
CGGAAGGCAGGAGTTCATGAGCGACGAACTACCTGGTCTAAGCGTGTTTTACAAAGACGAGAACGGAGACGTTTTCCACACCTACTCCACGTACGCGCGCGGGCTCGACGCGTTGGTCGGTACTTACAACTTCCTCGATCTCGTGCCGAAGGGTCGTGACGAAAACCCAGACGCAACGATGGATTGGGTGCGGCGTCACGACGAATATTGAGCGGCGTACAAAGAAGGCAGCAAGAGATGAACCGCGTTAGTCACTTTGAAATTTACACCGACGATCCAGAAGCGGTGCGGCCGTTTTACCAGCACGTATTCGGCTGGAAGTTCAACAAATTCGAAGGCGGCCCGATCGAATACTGGCTGGTCACGACCGGCGACGATAAGAATCCGGGAATCAATGGCGGCATTACTCGTCCGCGCGAAGGGCAAAGCTCCGGGACTCTGAACACGATCGCGGTGGAGTCGTTGGACCGAACAATAAAGAAAATCGAGCAACGCAATGGAAAAATCTGCGTTCCGAAAATGACCATCCCGAAGATCGGTTGGCTCGCTTACGCGGCAGATCCGGCCGGCAACGTGTTCGGAATCATCGAACCGGATGCAAACGCGAGATGATCAAACGACCACGTCAGCAACACAGAACCACACCGAAACGAAAAGAAAGCATGCCCGCAAACACGATCCGTCTCCACCGGGTCGTCCGGGCAACGCCGGAGAAAATTTAGCGCGCCTTTCTTGATCGCGACGCGATTGCCAAATGGCTTCCGCCAAACGGATTCACGGGCAAGGTTCATCACATGGATGCGAAAGTTGGCGGCACTTACAAAATGTCGTTTACCAACTTCACGACCGGCAAGAGCCATTCCTTCGGCGGAACCTATGTCGAACTGACGCCCCACGAACGCATTTGCTACACCGACAAATTTGACGACCCAATTTTGCCCGGCGAAATGCAGACGACGATCACGCTGAAAAAAGTTTCTTGCGGTACGGAACTGAACATCGTGCAGGAAGGCGTGCCCGCTGTCATTCCCGCCGAGGCGTGCTATCTCGGCTGGCAGGAATCGCTGGTCCTGCTGGCGAAACTTGTCGAGGCTGAGATTCCAGATTAAGCGCAGCATTCAGAAGAAATTTTCAATGCAAAAAATCACTCCATTTTTGTGGTTCGATGATCAGGCGGAAGAGGCCGCGAATTTTTACACGTCCATCTTCAAAAATTCCAAGATCGGAAGAATTCTCCGCTACGGCGCAAAAGCGGCCAAAGTATCGAAGAGCGGCCGGCCGGCGGAATCGGTGCTGAATGTTGAATTCGAAATCGAAGGTCAGAAATTCGTCGCTCTAAACGGTGGTCCACTTTTTCAATTCAATGAGTCAATTTCGTTCGTCGTGAACTGTGAGACGCAGGAAGAAGTGGATTATTTTTGGGAGAAACTTGCTGCCGATGGCGGTGAGGAGTCGCAGTGCGGTTGGCTCAAGGACAAATTCGGTTTGTCGTGGCAAGTCGTTCCAACTGTGTTGATCGACATGTTGCACGACAAAGATTCCGAAAAGTCCGAACGAGTCACGGAAGCGATGTTTCAAATGAAGAAGATTAACATCGAGAAATTGAAGGCTGCTTACGGAGGGAAATGAGTCTGTTCCGCCGTTATGGAGTCAACCCATCCCAAACCCAAAACAATTGACGAGTACCTTGCGGGCGTGAATGCCGATCATCGCGCCGCCCTTCAAAAACTTCGGGAAGCGATCCATGGCGTCGCGCCGAAGGCGGAGGAATGTATCAGTTACGCGATTCCTGCGTTTCGCATGAATGGGCGCCTGCTTGTTGGGTTCGGCGCGTGGGCAAACCATTGCTCGTTCTATCCGATGAGTTCGAACACGTTGAGAAAATTTCAGCGTGATTTGAAGGATTTCCAAACGAGCAAAGGCACGCTTCGCTTCTCTCCGGACAAACCGCTGCCGGCCGGGATTGTGAAGAAGCTGGTTCAAGCGAGAATCTCAGAGATTCGCGGTTGATCGAACGCAAATAGCAACAAATGATACCACGTTCAGAACGAATCATCCGTGGTATCCGCGCGATCCGCGTTTAGAAATTTAGATCATGAGTAAAGTTCGAGTTTTAGTTGGCACAAAGAAGGGCGCGTTCATTCTGACTGCGGATGGCGCGCGTAAACGATGGAAGGTCAGTGGTCCGCATTTCGCAGGCTGGGAGATTTATCACATGAAAGGTTCGCCGGTGGATCCCGACCGGATCTACGCGTCGCAGACGAGTGCTTGGTTTGGGCAAATCATT
>CATPBS010000306.1 GCA_955652715.1 uncultured Candidatus Udaeobacter sp. | reverse complement strand
GTGTAGCGACTGTCTCCGCCGGGCCAGCGATTTGGTAACAGCGCCAGATAATGTAGCTGAGCTGCTTATTGCCGGCAGGTCTATTGAAAAATCCAAGTTGGCTGGGCCAAATCTGATTGAAAATAACGCGGCCGGGCGTGGTCTCGATAGTTTTTGCCTCAGCATTCCCAATAATAGTTTGCCTGCCAAAATCGGGGTTTTTGATTCGAATGCGGTCGTGCGTGCGAATGGTGCCCTCGGCCATGGCAAATTCTACTTCTGCCGCATCCACAAACAGCGGGAACCGCTGGCCGTCTTTGCCTTGACCTCGCGGGTTTTGGGTCAGGTAATAACAGCCCAGCGTGATGTCCTGGGAAGGCGTAGTAATGGGCTTGCCGCTCGAGGGAGAGAAAATGTTATTGGGAGCGAGCATAAGCATACGCGCTTCCATTTGTGCCTCGACGGACAGCGGCACATGCACCGCCATCTGGTCCCCGTCGAAGTCCGCATTGTAAGCCGTGCAAACCAGCGGATGAATGCGAATAGCTTCGCCCTCGATCAATTGTGGTTCAAAGGCTTGAATCGACAATCGATGCAAAGTGGGCGCGCGGTTAAGCAACACCGGATGCCCTTTGGTGACTTCGTCAAGAATGTCCCAGACTTCAGGCGTCTGGCGCTCAATCATCTTTTTCGCGCTGCGCACCGTGTGCACGTAACCGAGATCTTTGAGCCGACGGATGATGAACGGCTCAAAAAGCACGAGCGCCATCTTCTTTGGCAAGCCGCATTGATGCAGCTTCAGCTCCGGGCCGATGACAATAACCGAGCGACCCGAGTAATCGACGCGTTTACCTAGCAGGTTTTGGCGAAATCGTCCACCCTTGCCCTTGAGCATGTCGCTGAGCGATTTCAAGGGCCGATTGCCGGCGCCAGTCACGGCGCGACCGTGCCTGCCGTTGTCGAACAAAGCGTCCACGGCCTCCTGTAGCATTCGCTTCTCATTGCGAATGATCACATCCGGTGTTTTGAGAAGAAGCAGGTTTTTGAGCCGGTTGTTACGGTTGATGACGCGGCGATAAAGATCGTTCAGGTCTGAGGTCGCAAAACGCCCGCCTTCGAGCGGAACCAAGGGGCGCAGATCCGGCGGAATCACCGGCAACACATCCAGAATCATCCACTCGGGGCGCGCGTGCGAATTCTGGAACCCTTGAACGAGCTTGAGACGTTTGGCTAGTTTTTTGCGAATCTGCTTGCTTTTGGTGGCACCCATCGCTTTCTCCAGCTCTTTGTTGAGCTTGTTCAGGTCGATCTCTGCGAGAAGTTTCCTGATTGCTTCAGCGCCCATACCGGCAGCGAAATCTTCGCCATACTGCTCCTGCGCCTCGCGGTATTCGACCTCGTTGAGAAGTTGTGTTTTCTGCAACGGCGTTTTGCCCGGATCAATGACGATGTAATCCTCGTAATAGATGACGCGCTCGAGCTGGCGTGCGCTCATATCAAGCATGAGGCCTATGCGCGACGGCATGCATTTGTAAAACCAGATGTGCGAAACGGGCACCGCTAATTCGATGTGACCCATGCGTTCCCGACGGACCCGCGCCAGAGTGACTTCCACACCGCACCGGTCGCAGATCACTCCCTTGTGTTTGATGCGCTTGTATTTTCCGCACGAACATTCCCAATCCCGCGTGGGACCAAAAATGCGTTCGCAGAAGAGCCCGCCCTTCTCCGGTTTAAATGTGCGGTAATTGATTGTCTCAGGATTTTTAACTTCGCCTTTACTCCACGAGCGCATGGTGTCGCTGGAGGCAACGCCGATGGCGACTTGATCAAAACCCACGGGGCGCTCTTCGCCCACTAACTCACGCCAAGAATGTTCGTTCATAATGTTCTCAAATAATTGTGAATCTAAAAATTACGCGACCGTCTCGAGAAAGCTGGGCGCCTGTCCGCCGACCTTGACGTCGAGACCCAGGCTTTGCATTTCTTTGATCAGGACGTTGAACGATTCGGGCGTACCCGCTTCCAGCGAGTTGTCGCCTTTGACGATCGACTCATAGATGCGGGTTCGGCCTTGCACGTCGTCCGACTTAACAGTTAGCAATTCCTGTAAAGTGTAGGCGGCCCCGTACGCCTCAAGAGCCCAGACCTCCATTTCGCCAAAGCGTTGTCCCCCGTATTGCGCCTTGCCGCCGAGCGGCTGCTGAGTAACAAGCGAATACGGTCCGACAGCACGGGCGTGAATTTTATCCGCAACCAAGTGACCGAGTTTCATCATGTAGATGTAGCCAACCACCACCTCCTGATCGAACGGATCGCCAGTCCGTCCATCGAAAAGGCGCGCTTTGCCGCTTTCCTTCACCCAGGTGAAGCCCTCCTTCTTTGTGGCATCCTGCAAATATTCGCGGATCTGTTTCTCCTTGATTCCGTCGAACACCGGAGTCGCGACTTTGAATCCGAGTGCCTTCGCAGCGACGCCCAGGTGTGTTTCCAAGACTTGTCCCACATTCATCCGGCTGGGAACGCCCAACGGATTAAGCACAATTTCAACCGGCGTTCCGTCTGCCAGAAAGGGCATGTCTTCTTCCGGCACGATCCGGGCAACGACGCCTTTGTTACCGTGGCGTCCAGCCATCTTGTCGCCGACACTCAGCTTGCGCTTGCTCGCGATATAAACCTTCACCTGCTTGATGATTCCCGGATCGATGTCGTCTCCGCTCTCCACTCGGTCTGTCGCGCGATCCCGTTCGAGCTCCAGCTCTGCGAATTTGTGCTCGTACGACCCAATGATTTCGCGGATCCTATTGCGGATCGGACTCGGATCGATCTCGATGTGATCATGCGCTGTCGCCAGCTTTCGCAGCAGTGTTTTGGTGATTTTGCGATTGGCCGGAATAATGATTTCACCGTTCTTAGCGTTTACGACGTCGAGAGGGACTTTTTCGCCCAGCAGGACATTGGAAAGCGAATCGGTCAATTGTTCGATCAGCGCCTCTTTCTTACGTTTATGTTCTTCGCTGATGGTTTTGAGCTGTCGTCTGGTTTCCGCAGGCGTGAGCTTTTCGCGTGAAACTTCGCGACGTGACGAAACCTTTACATCCATCACGATCCCGTAGGTGCCGGAGGGAACGGTAAGCGATGTATCCTTCACGTCCGCTGCTTTCTCGCCAAAGATCGCGCGAAGCAGGCGTTCTTCCGGAGCCAATTCTGTCTCGCTCTTCGGCGTAATTTTTCCAACCAGGATGTCGCCTGGCTTCACTTCCGCTCCGACCCGCACTACGCCATCCGGGCCCAGGTTGCGCAAAGCTTCTTCACTAACATTGGGAATGTCCCGCGTAATTTCCTCCGGTCCGAGCTTGGTGTCGCGCGCACCGATCTCAAATTCATCGATGTGAATCGAAGTGTAAACGTCTTCCTTCACCACCTTTTCGGAGATCATGATCGCATCTTCGAAGTTGTACCCGTTCCAAGGCATGAACGCGACGAGCACATTGCGTCCCAGCGCAAGCTCGCCATGATCGGTGTTCGGGCCGTCGGCGATGACTTGGCCGCGTTTCACGTGCTGGCCTTTGCGCACGATCGGCTTCTGGTTCACGCACGTGCCGGCGTTTGAGCGCATGAATTTGCGCAGTTCGTAAACGTGAATCCCGGCTTCCGGGTCGGTCTTGAGCTTCCTTTTGCTCTCAGGCAGGTGACCGTCTTTGGTGACAACAATTTGATCCGCTGTGACCGAAGCGACCTTGCCGCTGTCGGTGGCCAAAACAACAGCGTGCGAATCTCGCGCCACTTTTTCTTCCAGCCCAGTGCCTACGAGTGGCGCCTCGGAAACGATCAGCGGCACACCCTGGCGTTGCATGTTAGAACCCATCAGCGCCCGGTTTGCGTCGTCGTGTTCAAGGAACGGAATGAGGCCCGCCGCCACTGAGACGAGCTGTTTCGGCGACACATCCATGTAATTCACTTTAGCAGGATCGACTTCAAGAAAGTCGCCACGGTACCGCACAGAGACTTTTTCCCCGGTGAAATGTCCGCGACCGTCAATGGGCGCATTGGCTTGCGCCACGAGGAAATTCTCTTCGCGGTCAGCGGTAAGATACTCGATCTCGTCCTTGACGCGGCCCTTTTCCACCTTCCGATAAGGCGTCTCGATAAAACCAAACTCATTGATGCGCGCAAAAGTGCTCATCGAACTGATCAACCCGATATTTGGGCCTTCCGGCGTCTCGATCGGACAAATGCGGCCGTAATGCGAAGGATGAACGTCGCGCACCTCGAATCCGGCACGCTCCCGACTAAGACCTCCAGGGCCAAGCGCCGACAAGCGACGTTTGTGCGTCAATTCTGCGAGTGGATTTGTTTGATCCATGAACTGCGAAAGCTGTGACCGGCCAAAGAAATCTCGGATCACCGCGCTGAGCGCTTTTGGATTAATCAGCTTCTGCGGAGTCATCCCATCCACATTGATGTCGAACAGCGTCATGCGCTCTTTGACGAGACGCTCGGTGCGCGCCAGACCGACACGACATTGGTTCGCCAGCAATTCGCCCACGGTGCGGACGCGCCGACTACCGAGGTGATCGATATCATCAAGTGTGCCCTCGCCTCGCCGCAAATTGATCAAATATTTGATTGCCGCGATAAAATCTTTGTCGGTTAAAATACGCTCCGTAGGGTCTACGTTGATTCCTAGCTTTTGATTAATTTTGTAGCGGCCGACGCGTCCAAGGTCGTATTTTTTGGGATCGAAAAAGAGTCTTTTGAGCAAAGCGCGGGCGTTGGCAACAGTCGGCGGATCGCCTGGACGAAGACGGCGATAAATATCCTTCAGCGCTTCTTCCTGATCGTGCGCCGGGTCCTTTCTCAGCGCCTTCACGATTGTGTCGTCATTCGAGATGTCGATTACGTTCACCTCGTGAATCTTCAGTGCCATGATTTGGCGTATGGTCGCCAGCGTGAGCGGTTCGAACGCGCGAGCGACGGTCACCTCACCGTCACGAATTTCTGCTGTCAGCACTTTGGTGGCTAGCTTCTCTTCGTCGAGTTTCTCGCTTAGCTTTAGGGTCTCGATATTGTAAAAGAGCTTGATGACGTCTTCGTCAGAGCCGTAACCGAGCGCGCGGAGGAACGTGGTGGCGAGAAATTTTCGGCGCCGCTTGCGTCGATCGAGATAAATATAAAGAAGATCAGCTGTGTCGAATTGGACCTCAATCCACGAACCCCGGTCCGGAATGATGCGGAAGCTGTACAGCACCTTGCCGTTGACGTGAACGGTTGACTCGAAAGCGATGCCGGGAGAACGGTGAAGCTGGCTTACCACCACCCGCTCCGCACCGTTGATGACGAAAGTGCCCTGAGGCGTCATGAGCGGGATTTCGCCCATGTAAACCTTCTCTTCCTTCGTGCCTTTTTCTTCTCGCAGTTGGAAAGTGACGTGCAACGGCGCGCTGTAGGTCTGCCCTTCGCGCTGCGCTTCCAGCGCGGCCAATTTCGGCTCGCCGATGTCATAGTGACTAAAATCGAGCACCGCCTTCTCGTCGTAGCTTTCGATTGGGAAAACCTCCTTGAAAACGGCCTGGAGCCCCTGATTTTTCCGCTTTGAATAAGGGACGTCTTTTTGGAGGAAATCGAGGTATGAATTGGCCTGAACCTCCATCAGATTTGGCGGTTCGGTACCTTCCTTAATGCTTCCGAAGTAAATGCGTTCCGACATAGTCAGTAAGATCAAGAGCTAAAACCTCGCAGCGACCACACCAAATCGCGGGCCGACGCGGGCAAGATTTTATCAGTTCAGCGACGAGCGAGGGGCACAAAAATGCCATCGAAACAGCGGCCTGTCAAATTGATGACCCCTGTCTCGTGGCCAGTGATGTGTTTTGCCTGTTAGCGCCGGGTTAAAAATACGTCTGCCTGGCTTTAACCAAATCCTACCATAGTCCGAATCCCACCGCCGCGCAAGTATTTCCTGCCGCCGCGGCCGTTCAAAACCGGATTACTATTTAATTTCGACTTTTGCACCCGCAGCCTCGATCTTTTTCTTGATCTCGTCCGCCTCCTGCTTCGTCACGCCTTCCTTGATTGTCTTAGGCGCTCCTTCGACCAACGCCTTCGCATCGGCAAGGCCAAGTCCGGGCACTGCGCCACGGACCTCTTTGAT
>CATPBS010000305.1 GCA_955652715.1 uncultured Candidatus Udaeobacter sp. | reverse complement strand
GGGTTTGTACGCCGATCGTGAAGTCCTTGGCAACCAATCTCTGCGCTGCGATCTGCGCTTGACTGGTCACGTTGCCGCGAGGCAGGATGCCGGCCATGAAACTACAACACTCTCTTCGAATTGTTTTCGCAGGCATTTTGATATTGCTGATGGGCGCGTGTGCGACCGTTCCCACATCCGGCCCGGCCGCTCTCGTCGGCACATGGACCAACACCCTCGGCACCGTGTGGACAGTTAACCCCGCCGGAACGTTCCAGGTCGACCTAACCAAGGGCGGCAAACCCGACGTATGGGGTCACTACTCGGTATCGGGCAATACGCTCACGATTAGCGAGGTGCGCGGGAAGACTCCGAAAGCCTGCAAGCACCCAGCCACATACAGGTTTAACCGAATGGGTGACCAGCTGCATTTCACGCTTGTGAGCGACCCGTGCAAGCTGCGCATCCAAAACGTGACGCAGCCTTGGACGAAAAAATAGATGCCGGCGATTGAGGTCAATCGCCCCTGCCGATCACCCGCAGATAAATATCTTCGAGTCGCTGCGCTTGCACGTGGAGATCGAAGTTTTTTCGAACGACCTCAGCGCCGCTACGCGCGATCCGCGAAAGGAAACTTTGATCTTGCGTCGCATTAAGTAGCGCGCGTGCCAGCTCTTCATGATTGTGCTCGGGCACGAGGACACCCGTACTATCGTTTTCGATTGCTTCGGGAATGCCGCCGTGCTCTGTCGCAAATACCGGCAGACCGCTGGCCATGGCTTCGAGCATCGAATTTGGAATCCCTTCCTGGTTTCCGTCACGGCCAATCTGGCTCGGGTGCAAGAAAATGTGCGACCGATAATAGATCTCGCGCAATTGCTCGTGCGAAATGAAGCCTGCGAATGAAACGCGCCCTTGGATGTCTAATTCGTGTGCCAGCTTCTGAACTTGGCCGAGCAAAGGTCCTTCCCCGGCAATCGTCAGTGTCGCATTTGGATATTGATTCTGAAAAATTGCGAACGCGCGGAGCGTAACCGGCAGACCTTTCTTCTCGATCAGCCGGCCAGCTTGCACGAATCGCCATTCGCCATTCCTCGGGAAGCTCCGTTCGCAAAAAGGAAATTCCTCCAACGGAATCCCCGTGCGTTGGAGTTCGATTTTCCCTGGGTCGCAACCAAGATCGGCCACTGCGCGCCGCAGCGATTCCGAGCGGACCAAAACCAGCTTCACCACATCCAGCATCTGCCGCGTGGCGTCTCGATAGGCTCGATTGTTCATGTCCACCGTGACATCCGCGCCGTGAAAGGAAACGATCGACGGGTTTTTCCACGTGCGAATCAGCGGCAGGAGATGCACGGCGATCTGGCCGAAGTAAATGTGCAAAACACGAGCGTCGATTCTACTCAAGACGCGCAGCAACACGCTCAGCTCTGCGTCCGAAATCTGCCATGGCATGTCTCGCATTTGCCTGAACCAGAAGCGCCGCAGGAAATGTGTTGCCGGTTTGGGAACAACTTGGACTGCTTCAAACGGGAACCGGTCGGTTTGTTCGCGCTTCTGTGCAATCACCACCGGAGCGCATCGTCTCAGCGCGGTGATCTGCCGGTAGATATGGAACATCTCCGGTTTCAGAAACGTCGCGCAATAACAAGCGATAATCGGGCGGAAGTCGGGAGGCGTGTTCAATGCCGAAGGTTAGACGTTCGATCTTCAACGTCCAATTCCGAAGCATTCACGAGCAGAGCGCCGAACACGCGAAGTCTTTCGTCGCTCAGATGGAAAATTGTGCGTGAACTTCCGCTGGCACGCGCATCGGCCGGCCGGTTTGCGCCTTGATCGGGCACCACAGGGTCCGAGCCTTTGACAAGAGCTGGCCATCGCTGTTCCGCTGGATTTCCGTGAACCGTTCAAACGTGAGCCGAGTGGCTTTGCCGACCCAGGTGCGCAGCACGATTTTGTCACCGAGAGCGGCGGGAGTTTTGTAGTCGATCTCGTGCCGCAGAACGACCCAACCGATATTCTTCTGTGCTTCCGGGCTGGCGACCGCGCGCCAATGCGCAGTGGCCACATCCTGGACCCACCGCAGGTAAACCGTGTTGTTCACGTGATTTTGCTCGTCGATATCACCGGGCAGAACTGAAACCGTCATTTCGAAAGACGCGGAGGACATCGACAGAAGGAATACCTGTAAATCACGAATAGACAGGCACGTCAGCTAACATGAAAGCGTCGCATTAATTCCTGGCGTGCTTCCATGGCGAGTTGCGGAGTCATGCGGCTGAGCATTTTTTCCCGGCGTTCCGGGTCCATGGCTGCCAGTTCGCGCACCAGCTTGTCGCGCGTTTTCCATTTCGCGTAACGACTCGAGCCAATCCCGATTGCGAGAAGCGCGGAGATGATCCAAACGGTAATGTCTGTCGCGGTCACGAGACGAATAAAGAATCGAAAACCGTTAGCGACAACCGACGAAAAATGAGTCTTCCTTTTTCGGAACAGAGTTCAAGCCACAACCTTAGGAGCAACGCTAGTTTGACGCTACCAATGTGGGGAGGAGATTTTCTGATGCCCGTGCACGGAGGAATTCTCGCCGTGATATGCAGTGGTGTTGTGCTCGCTGGTGCACCGTTAGCGCGGGCTCAGGATGCGACTTCGGCAAATCTCCCGGAGCGTGTAGAGACCGGCGAAACGCCGCCAAGGCCGAGCGCGAAAAAGAAAAAGCCGCAACCAAGCCGGGAAATTGCAGCCCGCACCTCAAGTCACAAGCCAGCGCCTGTGCCCGAGCAAACGCCCGCTGCAGAAGAACGGGCAAGATCGGCACGAGTAGAAAAGAAAAGTCGCGGTAACAAGCGGCCGGGTCCCGTTGTGCAACCTGAGACGGTCAGCTTCCCGACTGCGGCTTCGTTGTCCCTATCAGCCGCACAAGCCATGGCAGTAAGCGCTCCTTTGCCCGAGTACCCATACCAAGCGAAGCACGGCAATATTACCGGGAGCGGTGTTTGCGTTATGATCGTCGATAGTGCGAGCGGAAAGGTTACTAATGCAATGATGGCGCAAAGCACCGGTAACGCGATCCTCGATAAGGTTACCACCGAGACATTTCGGAGGTGGCGCTTCAAACCCGGAAGTGTGTCGCAGATCCGAGTGCCGATCACCTATGAATGAGATTGCGTTCGTTGCTCCCGGAGGGAGAACAGGCAATTTCCCGGCAATCAGCAGTCGGACTTGCGGCCATGGCCGCGTCAGATGATCACGAAAAATGTATTCGGTTGAGATCGATCGATCGAAACGGCTCCTGGTGCTTAGCGCTGCGCAACGAGTCACGGCCG
>CATPBS010000304.1 GCA_955652715.1 uncultured Candidatus Udaeobacter sp. | reverse complement strand
TGGATTTTCGCCGCGAGGCCGATCCCGCGTCCTTCCTGGCGCATGTAAACCAAAACGCCGTTGCCCTCCTCTTGGATTTGCCGGAGTGCTGCGTGCAATTGATTTCCACAGTCGCACCGGCGCGAAGCGAAAACGTCCCCGGTGAGACACTGACTGTGCACGCGTACAAGCGTCGGCTTCTTCTTATCGATCTTGCCTTTCACCAGCGCGAGATGATGCTGCCCATCGAGCTTCGAGCGATACAGGTGCAAATCGAAATCGCCGTAGTCAGTCGGCAGTTTCACAATTTGCTCCAGCTCCACGAGTTTTTCGCGAAGACGGCGATAACCGATCAAACCTTGGATCGTGCAAATGCGCAGACCGTGTTTTTTGCGGAACTCCATCAGCGCCGGCAAACGCGCCATGGTGCCATCATCATGCAGAATTTCGCAAAGCACTCCTGCCGGTTGCAGGCCTGCCATTCTTGCCAGATCGACGGCCGCCTCGGTGTGTCCTGCGCGTCGCAGCACGCCGCCGTCTTTCGCGCGCAATGGGAATACATGCCCAGGTTGGCTGAGGTCCTCTGGCGATGATTTCGGATTGGCGATTGCCAGGATGGTCGTGGCGCGATCATACGCGCTGATGCCGGTGGTCACGCCGCGCGCCGCGTCCACGGAAACGGTGAAATCGGTGCGATGCTTTTCGCGGTTTTGTACCACCATTCGTTGCAAGCCGAGTTGGTCGGCGCGCTCATTCGAAACGGGAACACAAATCAGCCCGCGCCCGTGCGTCGCCATAAAATTGACGGCTTCAGGCGTGACCTTTTCCGCTGCCATAAGCAGATCGCCTTCGTTCTCGCGATCGGCATCGTCGGTCACGATGACCATTCGCCCTTTGGCGATGTCGCTCAGCACATCGTCAATTGCGTCGAACTGAAATGTTTCTGCCGTTTTTGCAATCACCGAGACAATACAATTACGTCCGGCGGCGCTATGAGCAACTGCTAGTCTGTTTGGGCGATTGGGGTCAACTGGCGACAGCTTTTGGAGTCAATCGCCGCCACCCGAGGCGACGATCGCTTCCGGGCGATACATGTCGCGGTTACTTCCTTGAAACTCGGCTTTCAATTTCACCTTGAACTGTGAAAGATCGACAAGAGATCTGGTGATCGTTGCCGGCGAGTTGAATGAGTTGCCGCCTACTGGAATTCTCTCTGCATCACGACAGCATCCGGCTTTGCTTCCAAGACTTTGAACCCAAACCGTTCGTAGAGGCGCAACACCGGTTTGCCGGCCACGAAGCTCAGCGAGATTATTGACTGTTCAGGATTCGCGCGGACCAATTGTGTCAGCAGCGCCGTGCCGATCCCGTGCCTGCGGTGCTCTGATTTCACGGCTAAGGCAAGCTCTGACGGCGCGTCAGGTTCCTCGGTCGGCTTGCGTAACCAGACGGCACCGAGCAGCGTTCCATCTTTTTCATGATGCGCGACGAACCCGGTGTCGCCGGCACGGCCCCAGCCCTCCACGTACCGCGCAAATTCTGGACGATGTACAATTTCGCGTGAAGGCAGTGGTTTTTTACCCGGCGAGGACAATCCGTGATGCAAGATCTCCCAGAGAATGGGTTCATCCTCGGTTGTGAGCTGACGAATCACGTAATCCATGACAGGGGTGAGACTAGTATCGTTACCGGTAATGTTGTCCATAACGCGCGAAACACCAGAAGGCTGTTGAGTGGAACGCGCACGACTACACGCCGCAAAATCGCGTTGTAATGTTGCGTCATTTAGCAACCATCAGGAATGCCAACCGATCGTGACTATGTTCTCGGCACGCACGGCGAGGAACTCGCAAGACTCGGGTTGCAACATCGTGTCTGGCGGCCGGTCGTTTTAGATTGCTGGCAAAGGGCTCGCCTCACAGTCGGCAAGCGCGTACTAGATTTGGGCGCTGGTCCTGGATATGCGACTGTGGACCTCGCGGAGATTGTCGGCCCGACGGGTGAAGTAGTTGCGCTCGAACGTTCGCGGAACTTCATCAGTGCGATGGAAGCAGCATGCCGCGCGCGATCGCTCACGAACGTGAGGATTCACGAGATCGATTTGATGACCGACGATTTGCCCGAAGGAGATTACGATTTCGCATGGTGCCGCTGGGTGCTCTCGTTCGTTACCGATCCCGCGTTGCTGATTCGGAAGCTGGCGCGCGTCATGCCAGAAGCGAGTTTGTCGATCTTCCACGAGTATGGGCATTACGAGACCTGGAGATTCGTTCCGCGACTGCCGATGCAGGAGCGCTTTCGCGAACATGTGATTGCGACCTGGCGCGAATCCGGAGGTGAACCCGACGGCGCGGCCAGATTACCGGAGCTGCTTGCGACGAACGGTTTTGTCATTCGTTCAGCCCGGCCACACGTGTTTTGCCTGCGGCCAAACGATTACATGTGGCAGTGGCCTGCCACGTTTATCGAAACTTATCTTCCACGGCTCATTGAGATGGGACGAATCGATCAGAAATTTGCCGATAACGTCCGCGCCGATTTGGCCAACGCAGAAGCGAGCTCCAATGCCCTAATGATTACGCCGCTGGTGCTCGAAATCGTTGCTGAAAAACTGTAGAGGCAGGCGTGTCGCTGCGAAACATCGCTACTAGTGAAG
>CATPBS010000303.1 GCA_955652715.1 uncultured Candidatus Udaeobacter sp. | reverse complement strand
TTTGGCGGTGATCGCTGTGTGGGTCGGTGAAAGAGATCTCGCCTGCGAACAGCTTGCCAGCATCATCCGCCGTCCAAGCAGCCTCAGTTACGGCCAATTGAAATTGCTGCCGTTCTGGGATCCGCTTCGCGGCGACCCGCGTTTTGAGAAACTCGTCGAAGAATCGAAGCAGCCGCTCGCGTTAAAGTAAAACTGTAGTGGCAGGCGTGCCGCCTGCATCCAACGTAAAGCAGCCGACCCGCCTTCGCTGGGCTTCGGCATGGGAACCACCGTTGCCTGTACAAGCCCGGTCCGTGAAATCGGCGTAATCCGCGGTTGTCTTCCCAACTTTCCGCGTAACAGGCGATCAAATTTCGCGCAGTACATCGGTGAAAGGCCAGAAATGACTTCCTCAACAACGAGGAGTCAAAGAAGGCCAAAACCAACAGAAAAGAAATTAAATCATGAAGAACAACAAAACGAAAATACGATTAGTCATGCAAAAGTGCGTGTGGAGTCTTTCGGCGCTCGGGGTAATCATCGGCATCGCAATTGCGACGCTTGCGATCAGCCCTGCGAATGCTCAGGACACGCAAAACCTCCAATTCGATGTCTTCATAGACGCTACCACGATCCATTTCGGTGGCCCCCCCGGGCCCAACCCCGGCACCACCTTTATCGTGACAGGATTCATCTATCCGGGGGGCACGCTTGCAGGGAATCCTCAAGTAGCCCCGCCGAATCCGATTGGGGAGTGGACCTGCCGTGGAACGTTCACGCGCAATGCTTCAGAACAGCGTCCCGAGGTCTTCACCATTCAGGAGTTTTACCTTCCGGATGACACCACGTCCATCGCAACGGAAGGTATTGAGCATGGCTTGGTGGGAATGGACCACCGCGACATGCGTGCCACCATCGGCGGTACGGGCATTTATCAGAACGTTAAGGGACAAAACACAGAATTCCGGATCGGCGTCAACGGAACCGGCTTATTCAATCTCTCGTTCACATTCAGCCACTCACTAGGTCGACGTTAGGTGAAAACCTGCACGAGAGCGATTGCATCGCGGCGCACCCGAAGTGCACCGCGATGCCGCCACCGCAAGCAAACTTTTATCAGGCAACCGTTCGCTTTATGAAAACCTTCATCAAACTTCTTTCATGCGCCGTTTCAACGGCGCTTCTCATCGGCACCCTGGCCCACGCAGATGTAGTCACCGAATGGAATTCCGCCGCGCTCGATGCGATCCGCGCCGGCCACACGCCTCCACCGATCGCCTCTCGCAGTCTCGCTATTCTTCACGTTTCAATCTACGACGCGGTCAATGGTATCGCCCGCACGCACGAACCTTACCTGGTGCAAAGCGCAGTGCCGGCCAGTGCGTCGCGTGAAGCTGCTGCCAGCGCTGCCGCGCACCAGGCGCTCGTCAATTTGTTCCCGGCTGCTGCGTCCAGCTTCGATACGCTAAACGCCGCGATTCTTGCTGGAATCCCCGATGGGCCACACAAGACCGCGGGCATCGTGTGGGGTGAATTCGTCGCGAACCAAATCCTCGCTGCGCGCGCCAATGATGGCTCCGACGCCATCGTCCCGCCACCTGGCGGCAGCGGTCCCGGCGTGTGGATTCCGACTCCTCCTGCGTTTCTTCCCTATTTGCTGCCACAATGGGGATTCGTCGTGCCGTTTGGAATGAGCAGCAGCTCGCAGTTCCGTCCGCCGGGCCCTCCGTCCCTCGACAGCCAGCAGTACGCGGCTGATTACAACGAAGTCAAGGAACTCGGCGCCGCTGTCGGCTCCACGCGCACCGAAGAGCAGACGCTGATCGCCTTGTTCTGGGCCGATGGCGCCGGCACCGAGACGCCTCCGGGCCACTGGAACAGTATTGCGCAAACTATTGGCGCTGCGCGGGACAACACGCTGGAACAAAACGCAAGGCTATTTGCCTTATTAAACATCGCCATGGCTGACGCTGCCATTTGCGCTTGGGATGCCAAGTACACATTCCACTTCTGGCGCCCAGTGACCGCGATTAACTTCGCCGAGCCCGGGTTAAACTGGATGTCGTTCATCGTGACGCCGCCTTTCCCTGACTACGTCTCTGGCCACAGCACGTTCAGCGGTGCCGCCGCGACCGTGCTCGCGTTGTTTTACGGCACGGAAGATTTGCCTTTCACAATCGGCTCAGATTTTCTTCCCGGTGTGTACCGCAGCTTTCCGACATGTCTGGCCGCAGCGGAGGAAGCTGCCGTGAGTCGTCTGTATGGTGGTATTCACTTCCGATCGGCAAACGAGGACGGACTGCAAGCCGGTAGCAGCATTGGCGACTGGACAGATAGCCGGTATCTGCAGCCCAAAGGCAATCGCTCGCGGTAAGCAGCACAAGACATGGCCCCGAACCGCTAGGGCGATTGAGGTCAATCGCCCTACCTTGGTTGACCGAGCGTTTCGCCGCAGCTAATCTCACGGATGAGTATTCCGTCCGTGCTCGCGGAGGCGACTTCATCCCGAACCCGCACCTCAAAAAGCGAAAAACACAAGACAATCGCGCCGTCAACCATGCTCGACACGATCGAGCGACACGTGTTGCTGGATGGCTTCAGAGTCGTCGTCGATCTCGAGAAAAGCCGCGGTTCGTACTTGCACAATGCGGTCGGTAATCGCCGCTTGATTGACCTTTACGGTTTTTTTGGCTCTATGCCCGTTGGGTTTAACCACCCGCACTTCGACGATCCTGAAGTACGACGGGACCTTTTGCGCGCTGCGAAAGTCAAGATCGCAAACTCGGATGTTTACTCTGACGGCTACGCTGAATTTGTGGCGACGTTCGAGCGCGTAGTCGGTTTGCCGTCTCTGGAACGCTACCTGTTTATCGAAGGCGGAGCGCTTGCGGTCGAGAATTGTTTAAAGGCGGCGATGGACTGGAAGGTGCGCAAAAACTTGGCCGCAGGTCGTGGCGAGCGCGGCACACAGGTATTGCATTTCCGGCGAGCATTTCATGGACGGAGTGGCTACACGATGAGTCTGACGAATACCGATCCGCGCAAGACGGATTTGTTTGCGAAATTCGATTGGCCGCGCGTTTCGTGTCCACACATCGATTTTTCGTTGCCAGAATCGGAGCGCGAAGCGGATGTGATTGAGCGGGAACAGGTCGCTGAGCGCGAGATCCGCGAGTTCATCCGCCAGAGGGAGATCGACATCTGCGCCATCATCATCGAGCCGATCCAGGGCGAGGGGGGCGACAATCATTTCCGGGGCGAATGGCTGCAAAAGCTACGACAAATTTGCGACCAAAACGATGTCCTTCTTATTTTCGATGAGGTGCAATGCGGAATGGGCGCGACGGGTCGCAATTGGTGCTGCGAACATTTCAATGTCATCCCCGATCTGCTGGCGTTTGGGAAAAAGGCGCAGGTTTGCGGCGTGATGGCTGGACCGCGTCTGGATGAAGTGGAAGACAACGCCTTTCGCCTACCGAGCCGTTTGAATTCTACATGGGGCGGGAATTTTACGGACATGGTGCGCTCGACACATTATCTGCGCATCATCGAAGAAGAACATCTGGTGGAGAACGCCGCGAAGGTGGGCGCGTATTTTCTGGATCAACTGCGCGATCTGCAACGCGAAGAATCGCTGATTTCCGCCGCGCGCGGCCGGGGATTGTTTCTCGCGTTCGATCTTCCCGATGCAAAAATACGGGAGGAATTCTGGAAAGGCTTTTTTGATCTAGGAGTTCTTACACTTCGCTCGGGTGAGGAATCGATTCGTTTCCGTCCTCCACTCGATATTAGGGCGGAAGTGATTGATGAAGCGATCGAAGTGATGCGCAAATTTTGTCGGCAACGGCGCGGATAAGTATGCAGACGGTTCTGGATAAACTTGGCCTTAGCGACGTAAACGACGGCGTCTTCGATGGAGAATGGCGCGGCGGCGGTGGGAAGATTGATAAGATTTCACCGATTGACGGGCGGCGACTCGCTAGCGTGCGTTCCGCATCAGACGACGATTATGAAAAAGCAATCGCGCGCGCGCAGGAAGCGTTTTCAAAATGGCGCGTCACGCCTGGGCCGGTCCGTGGTGAAACCGTTCGTCGCCTCGGTAACGCACTGCGGGAGTTGAAACACCAGCTCGGTCAGCTGGTGACGCTCGAAACGGGGAAGATCATCGCGGAAGGCGAAGGTGAAGTGCAGGAGATGATCGACATTTGCGATTTGGCCGTCGGCCAGTCGCGGATGCTCTACGGATTGACGATTCAATCGGAACGACCAAGCCACCGTCTCATGGAGCAATGGCATCCGCTTGGTGTCATTGCAGTGATCACCGCCTTTAATTTTCCAGTCGCAGTCTGGTCATGGAACGCTGCACTCGCTGCCGTTTGCGGTGACGCCACGGTTTGGAAGCCTTCGGAAAAAACGCCGCTCACCGCAATTGCTGTGACAAAAATTTGCGAGGCCGTCTGTCGTGAAACCGGCGCTGATCCGGCGATTTTTACGCTGCTCATCGGCGATCGCAAAACGGTTGGCCAGAAATTGGCCGATGATGCACGGATCCCATTGGTCTCGGCTACAGGCTCGGTCAACATGGGTTTGAGCGTCGCGAAAACTGTTCACGGCCGGCTGGGCAAAACGATCATGGAATTGGGCGGGAACAACGCTCTCATCGTCGCGCCCAGCGCCGATCTCGAAATGGCCACGCAATCGATCTTCTTCGGCGCAGTCGGCACTGCCGGGCAGCGTTGCACCTCCACGCGGCGCGTGATCATGCATGAATCAGTTGCGTCCAAGGTTCGAAGCAAACTTTTGACTGCATACAAATCTTTGGCGATCGGAAATCCGCTCGACGGGAAAACGGTAATGGGGCCGCTGATCGACAAGAACGCCGTCGACCTTGTCCAGCATTCAATCCAGCGATTGAAAGATGAGGG
>CATPBS010000302.1 GCA_955652715.1 uncultured Candidatus Udaeobacter sp. | reverse complement strand
TGTCCCCACCATACCTGGCGGCTGATGCACCAATCGCGGATGTTCTCCAGCCACTGAGCGTACACCTTCTCCCAATGCGGAGGAAAAAAGCGGATGTGGTGATCGCGCACCACGGCGAGCGCTTCTTTTGTTTTTGGATAGCGCATGAACCATTGTTCACTGACGCGCGGTTCGATGGGCACGTCGCTACGATCACTGAACCCGATATTGTTTTCGTGCGGCTCAGTTTTCGCCAGGGCTCCCCTCGCCTGCAATAACTCCGCGGCTTTTTCGCGCGCTTCGAATCGGTCCAGCCCATTTAATTCCGGAACTGCCGGACAATTGATGCGTCCGTCGGGATGCAGCACATCGACAACCGGGAGGTCATGGCGCTGGCCAATCTCAAAATCCAGTGCGTCGTGCGCCGGTGTAACTTTCAAAACGCCCGTGCCGAATTCCGGATCGATTGCTTCATCGGCAATGATCGGAATTTTCTCGCGCGCGAGCGGACGCCACGCATGTTTGCCTAAAAGGCCGAGGTATCGCTTGTCGCCCGGATGAAAAGCCATCGCGGTATCAGCCATGATGGTCTCCGGACGCGTGGTCGCGACTTCGAGAAAACGACCGGGTTCTTCCACAATCTCGTAGCGAACGAAATACAGTTTTCCTTTCTGCGGCTTGGAAACGACTTCCTCATCCGATAGCGCGGTTTGCGCAGCCGGATCCCAGTTGATCATCCGACGGCCGCGGTAGATCAGGCCCTTGTTGTAAAGATCGACAAAAACTTTTTGGACAGCCGCGGCATACGCATCGTCGAGTGTATAGCGTTGGCGCGACCAATCGCATGAACAACCCAGCCGCTTAAGCTGTTCGATGATGATCCCGCCGTGTTTCTCCTGCCATTCGAGAACGCGCCGCAAAAACTCTTCGCGACCGAGATCGTGGCGCGTTTTGCTTTCAATTCGCCGCAAATGTTTCTCGACTGCAGTTTGCGTCCCAATTCCGGCGTGATCCGTGCCCGGCAACCAAAGCACTTCAAAGCCCTGCATTCGAGCACGGCGAGCAAGAATATCCTGAATGCTATAGATGAGCACGTGTCCGAGCGTTAGCACGCCGGTGACGTTGGGCGGCGGCATCACGATTCAGAACGGCGGCTTCGACGACTTCGCATTCGCAACGAAATCGCGATCGTCGATCCAGCGCTGGTACCACTTCGGTTCAACCGCGTTCGGATCGTATCTCTTGGGGAGTTCAGCCATCGCGATCAATCATCCGAGACTCGCGCGGGTTTGCAAATAGAGGGCGTGCCCGGCGGTCGCGCACTACCACGTACTTGCATCGCGATGCCGCAACCGTCACTTTGGCGTTGCATGAGCGACTCGCGGCCGATTGGCGTTTTCGATTCCGGCATCGGCGGCCTGACCGTAGTGAAGGCACTACGCGACTTACTTCCAAATGAAGACATTCGTTATCTTGGCGACACGGCGCGTGTTCCTTACGGCCCAAAAAGCCCGGAAACCGTGCAGCGCTACGCAGTCGAGTTGGCGGAGATGCTGATGCGGAAAAATGCGAAGGCCTTAGTTGTCGCGTGCAACACGGTTTCATCTGTCGCGTTGCCATCGTTAACAAAGAAATTTTCAGTGCCGGTGATCGGAGTCATTGAGCCCGGCGCGCGAGCAGCGCTGCAAGCAACTCGCAACCGCCACATCGGCGTGATCGGAACGCGAGCAACCATTCGCAGCGGCGCGTACGAAAAGGCGCTGCACGCGAGCGACAATAATGTACGCATCAGCAGTCGCGCGTGTCCGTTACTCGTCCCGTTGATCGAAGAAGGTTTGCTCAACGACGACGTGACGGATCGAGTCATTGCGCGCTATCTCGAGCCCCTGCTTTGCGATGGGATCGATACGCTGGTGCTCGGCTGCACACATTACCCGCTGCTTTCTCCAGCGATTGCGCGTTCCCTCGGCGACAGAGTTAAGCTAGTTGACTCGGCGATCAATTGCGCTCTCGCCGTTGAGCAATTACTGGACGAACAATCGCTGCGCGCAGGACGATCGGATCGTGGGGAGTTACGCGTCACGCTCACCGATGCAGCCGATAATTTCCTCAGCGTCGCCCGCGAAGCGCTGCACTTAAGTTTCGCCGAGATCGAACTCCAACCTTTGCCTTAGATTTTGGCAGACCTTTGACCACGAGATCATAAGAATGGTCAATCAGTCGTTGCAGTTCGGCATCAGGGATGCAGCCTTCAATATCGATAGTGTTCCAGTGTTTCTTGTTCATGTGATAGCCCGGCGTGATTTGCTCGTAACGATCGCGCAGGTCGAGTGCCAAATCAGGGTCGCATTTTAAGTTCACGGTGCTCGGCACTTCGTCGAGAGCTGCCAATGCGAACATTTTACCGCCGACTTTGAACACGAGAACATCGGGCCCGAATGGCGTGCCCTCAGTTGCGCGCGGTTTGCTCAGGCAGTACTCGCGGAACTGCGCGAGATCCATTAGGCAATCCGATCACGCAAGATCGACGGCAAGTCTTTGATGGCGACGCGCTCCTGTTTCATCGAGTCACGATCGCGCAACGTGACCGTGTCGCGCAGCGAAGCGTCTTTCTCGCCGAGCGTTTCGAAATCAATTGTGACTCCAAACGGGGTTCCGATTTCATCCTGGCGCCGGTACCGACGCCCGATCGCGCCGCTACCGTCGTAAAACACGGTCATGTGCGGGCGCAAAAGATCGACAATCTCCTTGGCCTTTGCCACGAGCTGCTCGTTGTTTTTCAAGAGCGGAAATACACCGCACTTGATCGGGGCCATTCGTGGGTGGAAACGCAGGACAACGCGCGCCTCCATTTTACCTTTTTCATCGGGCGCCTGGTCTTCTGCATACGCTTCGCAAATGAGCGCAAGCACAGTGCGATCTACGCCGGCGCTCGGCTCCACAACGTGCGGGACGAATCGTTGCTTGGTTTCCTCGTCGAAATACTCGAGTGATTTACCGCTGGCCTTCTGATGTTGCGACAGATCGTAGTCAGTGCGATATGCGACGCCTTCCAGTTCCTGTCGGCCAAAAGGAAAATCGTATTCGATGTCGTAGGTTCCCTTTGAGTAGAAAGCGCGCTCATCATCGGGAACTTCTCGCGCATGCAGCTTCTCGCGCGGGATGCCAATGTTTTCATAGAACTTCAGCCGCTCCTTGAGCCAGTAATCGAGCAGCTGCATCCCCTCCTCTGCCCTGCAAAAGTATTCGAGCTCCATCTGCTCGAACTCACGGGAGCGAAACGTAAAATTGCGCGGGTTAATCTCGTTGCGAAATGCTTTGCCGATTTGCGCAATGCCGAATGGCAATTTTTTGCGCGAAACTTCCAGGATGTTTTTGAACTGGACGAAGATTGATTGCGCCGTCTCAGGCCGCAGGTATGCGATAGAGCTCTCATCGGCCGCAGCCCCCAGATGCGTTTCGAACATCAGGTTGAACTGCCGCGCTTCCGTCAGGTCTTTTCCACCGCAATTTGGACATTGCTTCACTCCTTTTTTGTCGATGAGCTGATCGATCCGCAAGTGCGCCTTGCAGGATCGACAATCAATCATCGGATCAGAAAAGCCTTCGACGTGTCCTGACGCCCTGAGAACTTCGGGATGCGTGAGGATTGCGCCATCCATGCCCACAACGTCGTCGCGTTCGTGCACCATTACGCGCCACCAATAATTCTTCAGGTTGCGCTTTAGTTCGACGCCAAGCGGCCCGTAATCCCAAGCGCCGTTAAGGCCGCCATAGATTTCGCTCGACTGGAAAATGAAACCGCGTCGCTTGCACAGGCTCACGATTTTTTCCATGCGCTGAGAGTCGGTCGGCGTGGTCATTGCGGCCAGAGGTTAACGCAGATTAGATAAATTTGCAGGGGACGCTGCTAGCGTCTCATCTTTAAATCGGGAAGCTGTCAGCTTCCCCTACAGTTCTGAATGCGCAGCATCGGTGTTGATCCGTGAAAATCTGCGGCTAACTCTGTGTTTCGACTTTGACCTCGGTCTTCACCGAATTCGCGATGAAACATTGATCATG
>CATPBS010000301.1 GCA_955652715.1 uncultured Candidatus Udaeobacter sp. | reverse complement strand
TCACCTTACCGGTCGCGACCTCTACCACGGCGATGTGACGCACGTAACTCGTCTCGCTTGTTTTCTCCACGGTGGTAAACGCGACGCGAGTTCCATCAGGCGAGATTGCTGGGAAAATTCCGTCGGCGATCTTTTTCTCGTTGGTTCCATCAAGATTGGCGATGTAAACGGCGTTATTGCGTTCGAAAGCGATATGGCGATCGGCAGCAAACGTTGTGACAGAAAAACTCGCCAGAGCGAAAGCAATAGGAATTGTGTTTTTCATGGCAATACCAGGGTAACGAAGAAAGTCGCGGCGACAGCCAACGCGAGCACGATTAGGTAAACAAGACCGCCCGTGAAAAATTTCAGCGTGCTGATGAACCAACCCTGCCGGTAAACGCGACGGATCGAGGAGAAAATTTGGACCACGAACGCGATCCAGAGGAGCGCGATAATCCAGCCCGCGATCGGACCTGGGACCACACGGTTGAGTCCGATTGTCGTGAGCACGATCAGCATGATGCCGACGTAAGCGAATGTGTGGATGTGAAGCGCGTAAATGAGGTGGTCGATGTAAATGTGGCGACGGATGTAGAGAATTTTCAGGACGAAGGCGAACAGAGGAATGCAGCAGAGCATCATGTAAGGCAGGTTGCTGAAGAGCGTCGCGATAAACAGCCCCATTTTTGTCCCGTGCTCACCCATCTTTTCCTTGGCTCGCGCTTCGATCCAGCGCTCGAAGGGAGTTGAGGATTTCGAATCGAAAACCACGAACGGTCGCTCGCCTATTTTCCCATACTCCTGTCTCTGCTTATCGGTTTCGGGCGCGGATGGAGGCGAAGGCGCGTTCGTTGAGGGCGAGGGAGCGGGCGCAGGCGAAGACTCCCGCAATAATGCCTCCAATTTATCGCGCGCTGCGGGCGGCAAATCTTCTCTCTTCAAATCCGCTTCGAGTTCCGCGCGATCTTTTGGACCGAGTTTGCCCGGTTCGACATGGAGTCCTTTTGCCCCGTAATTTACAGCAAAGAAAAACAAGATGCTCGCGAGTAGATAAAGGCGTAGCGGATTCACATAGCGGACACGCTTGCCGGCGAGAAATTCGTTAGTCAATCGCCACGGTTTCAAGATGAGGAGCCCAACTGTGGCGAAAAATTTCGAGTCCCAATTCAGGAACGAGTCAAGCACATCGGCGATAACGTGCCGAAAGGAGCGGCGGTAATCGACGGCGGCTTGCCCGCATTGCGCGCAGTAGTGGCCGGTGAGGTGCGCGCCGCAATTCTCGCATTGCGTCAGCAGTCGCTGTCGATCGTTGCGTCGCCGGAACCAGCGCCGGCCAGGAGCTTGCTCTATCGCGGTAATCGCTGTGTCGCCGAGGATAATTTTTGCCGGTTCATCGGCCATATCGTGGCGAGGTTACAAAAAGATTTTCTCTGCGTCGACTGCGCATAAACTTCGGCCCGCTCGACTCGCCTCCTGGAGGTCGAGGTCCAAAGCTTTGGATTGACCCGCCTAACTGCTTAATGACACGATCTCGCGTCGTGGCACTTCAACTGTTCAGAACCAAAAGCCCGGACCATCTGATCGCCGAAGCGGCTGCGCCGGAGCGGCAAATGAAACGCGCACTCGGGCCGTTCGCTCTTACCTGCATCGGCATTGGCGCGATTATCGGTACCGGAATCTTCGCGCTGGCGGGAACGGCGGCGGCAGGGGAGCAAGCACACGCAGTCGGGTCAATTTGGAGAACGCCGGTGTTGAATTTCGTTCAGTCGTGGATAACACACGCGCCCCTGGTTTTTGGGCGGCCGGGCGCAGGGCCGGCTGTCATGCTTTCATTTGTCGTGGCTGGCGTCGCTTGCGCGTTCGCTGCGTTTTGTTACGCCGAACTCGCTGCGATGATTCCGGTCTCGGGCTCGGCCTACACCTATTCGTATGCGACGCTCGGCGAGATCATCGCGTGGATTATCGGCTGGGACCTGATTCTCGAATATGCAGTTGGCAATATGGCGGTCGCGGTCGGCTGGTCCGGCTATTTCGTGAGACTGTGCGGCAGCCTCTTTAATCTGAAATTTCCGCTTTGGCTGGTGAACGATTACACAACAGCGACGGGGATAATTGCGCAGGGCGGCGATGCGCTGGCAATCTATTCGTCGACTACGCTTCCAACCATTGCCGGCCACGCAATCGCACTGAATCTTCCGGCGCTTCTCATTGTCGCGGCAGTGACGGCGCTTCTGGTCTACGGAATTCGTGAGAGCGCGCGGACGAACACAACGATCGTGATTATCAAGACTGCGGTCGTCGTCTTCGTCATCGCCTTCGGCGCATTCCTGGTTCACCCGATCAATTGGCATCCTTTTGTTCCGACCGGGATCGGCGGTGTGATGAGCGGGGCGGCAATCGTGTTTTTCGCCTTCATTGGATTCGATGCCGTCTCGACGACTGCGGAGGAAACAAAAAATCCTCAGCGCGACATGCCGATCGGAATCATCGCCAGTCTCATTATCTGCACAGTGCTCTACGTTTTGATGGCGGGGGTTATTACCGGGATGCGAAAGTATACGACTTATCTCGGCGATCCTGCGGCAGTCGCGACGGCATTCGCTGACCGGCCCTGGGCCACGGCGCTCATCAGTGCGGGCGCGCTCGCTGGCATCACTTCAGTCCTGTTGGTTTTCCAACTTGGCCAGCCTCGCATTTTCATGGCGATGGCGCGCGACGGGCTGCTGCCGCAATATTTCGCAAAAATTCACCCGCGGTTTCGCACGCCGTACATCACAACCATTTGGACTGGAGTCGCCGTCGGTGGCGTCGCGATGTTTACAGATATCGGATCGCTTGCTGATCTTACGAACATCGGCACGCTTTTTGCCTTCGTGCTCGTTTGCCTCGGCGTGATCGTGCTGCGCCGAACGAATCGAGAACGTCCGCGTCCGTTTCGTGTTCCCTTCGTACCGGTCTTTCCGCTTCTCGGCGTGGTCTTCTGCTTCGCGCTGATGCTAAGCTTGCCGCTCGAGACCTGGGGCCGCTTCTTTATCTGGCTTGTGATCGGGCTCTCGATTTATTTCGCCTATAGTGTGCGCCACAGCAAACTAAGGCGCGGCGTTGACACCGGTATAACGGAAGATATTCCTCCGCCGCTAATCAAGACGTAGCCGTGCTGTAGAGTGCGCTGTCCTCAGCGCATTTGGACGGACGAGCCGTGCGCAATTGATTTGTCCGCTGCGACAGCGTACACTACAGCAATCAGCAACTCACGCCGCTTGCTGCGCGTGAGAGACTCTATCGTCGATTTCCAGCCACTCGAATGTTGTCGTTACCGCAGGATCGAGTCCGAGTTTCTTGACCTCTTCGCTGAAGAACTCGCGCTTTTCCGGGTGTTTATAGAGGCTGCTTGCCTCCACCTCTTCGGCCCAACGTTTGATTTCCTCCTGCGTTTTCTTGTCGCCGCTCTGATTGAGCCACTCGACTATTTCCTGGTCGCTCGCGCCCTGCTCGATTTGCGCTTTGAAGTCGTCGCCCTTCACACCTTTGAAAC
>CATPBS010000300.1 GCA_955652715.1 uncultured Candidatus Udaeobacter sp. | reverse complement strand
TGGTTGAGTAGCTCGTTATGGAATTTTTGTAATGAAAAATCGTCGCCTTCTTGCGCCTTGTAATCGTCGCGCAATTTTAGGATCTGCAATTTACCCAGGGTGTAATTGAGATAGCCGGGATCGAAAGTGCCGCGTATGGCTTCCTGGCGCGCCGGTTTTTCCTCGTAATAACAATTGTCTCGGAAAAATTTTGTTGCCTTTTCGATCGACATGTTTTGCGTGTGCATCTTGATCGACACACATAACCGGCATAAACGCAGAAGCGCTTCATCGGCTTGAGCCATTCGATATTTGGCCGCGCGTTTCGCGTCCTCTTCGGTCGGGGTTGCGCTGGTCGGACCGCCGAATCCTTCGTCGAGCATCATTTGTTCGCAGTAATGCGCCCAGCCTTCGATGAACGCGTAGCTGCCAAAGATCTTTTCAACCTTGCTCGCGGGCGAGGCGTTCAGGTGCAGGAACTGCACGTAATGACCGGGATAAGCTTCATGAATCGAGACAACGTCGGAAGTGTAGTAGTTAAAGGCGGTGAGCCATTCCTGTTTTTGTTTCTCTGGCCAATCGTTCTCCGTAGGTGTGACGTAATAGTAGGCCTCGGTCGCGCGCTTCTCGAATGGACCGGGCGTATCCATCGATGCAAAGGAGGTGGCGCGCAGATATTGCGGGGTCTCTTTGACTTTCGCGCGAATGTCTGAGGGGATGCCGACCAAATGATGGCTCAAAACGTACTTGCGAATTTTGTCGAGGTCTTTAGTAACATCCGGGATGAGCTTGTCCGGCGTTGGGTGTTCGCTCTGGATTTGCTTGAAGACTTCAATCGGTGACTTATTCGGATCGATCTTTTTCGCCGCCTCGCCAAACGCGTCCTGTTCAGCTTTTAACTGCGCCAAACCGATCTCAAGAATTTTTTGCGGCGAAAGATCGACCAGCTCGGTTTGAGTCAGGAAGCGTTTGAATTTTTCTTCGCCCAGGGCAAAATCGAGCGAGGCTTTCGGGAGTTTTTCCCGCTCCAGCCACGCTGCGTAATCGTTGAGCGCGCTCGCAGCTTTGCGATTGGCTTCCTGAAATGCGACACGGACCTGTTCGTCTTTAACCCCGCTGACAGCGGCGACGAGATCTTTCTTTAGAAAATCAGCCGAACCTCTGGCGATCTGGATGGCAAGTTCTACAAATGGTTTGGGAAGCGTTTCGTTGAGGTTTGTTCTCGCTGCGATGAGGATGTTTGGGATTTGGCATTCAATCGCGACCAGGCTGCGCACGCGATCCTCAAGCGGCGCAAAATTTCTTTTGATATAAACGTTCACATCGGCCGCGCGCGCATAGACCATGGGATTTCGCTCGAAGATCGACATCTCCTGCATTTCAAAGAGGTCTTTCTTTACGGCGGCCTGCAGAATTCGCAGATCGATGGATTGGCGGGAACTAAGTTTGGCAGGATCGAATTTGGCCAGGCGATCATCGAAGCGTCGCAGCCGGGAAAGTTCCGCGTCGAGCGCGAGCCGGCTGTAATCGCTGATTTTGCCGTCATATTCGTGAAGGCCGAGAGCAGTTCCCTGAAGCGGATGCGCCGCGAGATAAGTTTTGATGTATTCCTCGGCTACCGCTTCATACTCCGCATCCTCTGCTTCCGCAGCGAAGGTCGCGGCGCGGAGAGAGAGCGTCAGTAAAAGGACGAGCCAACGAACTTTCGCTGGAAGCGGCCTTGAACCGGAGCTTCCCCGCAGCGACTCCGCCCCGTCGCGGACTGCCAGCCTGTGCTGCCCGGACCAGTGAAGAAAACGGTTACTCATTTTGCGAGTCTCAATTAAGACAGTGCTTCGGGTTGGCCGTTGCCAAAAATTCCTCATGAGCGATGATGGAAGTGTTGTCGAATGTTGCGTTGAAGGTTCAAGTATGAGGCGTTTGGTGACCATCCCATTGCTGGCTTCTGTCGTGCTTGGCGCTTTATCTGGAGTTTTCGCGCAAGAAACGCAGCCAGGAAAGAGCGAAGAAGATAACGGCTACGCGCAGATTTCCATTTTCGCAAAGGCGCTCGAATTGGTTCGGCAGGACTACGTGGATGACAACAAGACGAGCTATCACGATCTCATCACCGCGGCAATGAAGGGCATGCTTTCTTCGCTGGATCCGCATAGCCAGTTCATGGACCCGAGTGACTTTAGAGACATGCAGGATGATACGCGCAGCCGGTTCAATGGCCTCGGGATCGAGGTTTCCATGAAGAACGGCCTGCCTACGGTCGTCACAGCGATGGAGGACACACCTGCCGCCAAGGCGGGCATTTTGTCAGGCGATCAAATCTTGCGAATCAACGGCATTTCCACGGAAAGAATGGATCTCCAGGATGCGATCAATGTTTTGCGCGGGCCTGCGGGCGCGAAGGTGACTCTTACGCTGCTGCGGCCTGCAACCAAGGAGATCAAGGAATACACGTTGCAACGGGCGGAGATCAAAATCCAAAGTGTTAAAGGAGCGAGATTGCTCGACGCGGAGCTCACCGGCCCATTCAAGATCGGCTACATCCGATTAATTCAGTTCAACGAACCCACAGCCGAGGAACTATCAAAGGCGCTCGACGACTTGCAAAAGGAAGGCATGCAAGCGCTGATTCTCGATCTTCGGAATAATCCGGGCGGCCTGTTGAATAGCGCGGTCGATGTATGCGCTCAATTTTTGCCGCCTAACACAAAAGTCGTTTCAACGCAGGGGAGGGTCGCTTCTCAGCAGCATGATTACTCGACATCCGGCGCAAAAAAAGAGCGTCCGAACTTTCCCATGGTGTTGCTGGTTAACGAAGGCAGCGCAAGCGGCGCGGAGATCGTTGCGGGAGCGCTGAAGGATTTGCATCGAGCAGTGCTCGTCGGCGAAACCACTTTCGGAAAGGGTTCGGTACAGAACGTGATGCAGTTGCCGGACGGCTCTGCGGTGCGTTTGACGACTGCAAAGTACTATACGCCGAGCAAACAGGTTATTCAGGGCAATGGCGTGACTCCGAACATTCGCGTCGCCATGACTACGGAGCAGGAGCGCTCTCTCTTTGCGTTGCGCAATGCGGGAAATATCAAACCCGAGGACGAGAAAAACATTATCAAAACGAAAGATGCCCAGCTGTTGCGCGCAATCGACGCGCTGAAGGGCGTCATGATTTATGCGCAACAGAGCGCGCCGAAAGCGGAAGCGGTAAAGAAATAAGCGCGCTCGCGCTCGTTTGTCATTCCGAGCGCAGTCGAGGAATCTCTGATTTTGTTTCTGATCTCCTGGGGAATTTAACTTCCTGAGATGTCTCGACTTCGCGCGACATGACAATATTAGCCGTCGAAACCTCGTGCGATGAGACTGCCGTGGCGATCTTGCGCGGGGGCGACGATCACTCCGGTCCGGACTTGCTCGCGAGCGAAGTGGCATCGCAAATCGCGGCGCACGAGAAATACGGTGGGGTCGTGCCGGAGATTGCGTCGCGCAACCATCTGCTATATGCGCCGCGGCTACTCGATCGCACTGCAAGCACGGCTAAGATCGATTTGTCAGAAGTAGATGCGTTTGCGGCGACAAGCGGACCTGGACTGGCGAGTTCACTCATGATAGGCGCGTCGATCGCGAAAGGATTGGCGATCGGGTTTGGCAAACCGTACCTCGCAATCAACCATCTCGAAGGCCATTTGCTATCGCCCTTTTTCGGTGATGCAGATCGCGACACGGAAATCAGGCCGAATGTTTCGCTTATTGTGAGCGGCGGACACACCATGCTGGTTCGAGTGCATGCGTTGTGTGGTTACCAGGTGATCGGCCGCACAGTCGATGACGCTGCTGGCGAGGCGTTGGACAAGGTCGCCAAAATGCTTGGGCTCGGTTACCCCGGCGGCCCGGAAATTGAAAAGCGCGCTCGCGGCGGCGACCCCAATCGTTTTGAGCTCCCGCGCAGCATGCTCGGCTCGGAGAACTTCAGTTTCAGCGGACTAAAAACGGCTGTGCGTTATTTGCTGCCGAAGGTTGTAGGGCGTTTCTGTGAAACGCCAGACGAGGAACGGCGTCTGACACAGACGCCCTACAAATTAGATGAGCCACTATTGGCGGATCTCTGCGCGTCGTTTCAACAAGCGATTATCGACGTGCTAGTGACAAAGACGATCGCGGCCGCGCAGAGATACGATGCTGATCTTGTGACAGTCAGCGGCGGGGTCAGTTGCAATCAGGAATTGCGCCGTCAGTTACTCGAGGCATGCAGTCGCAACGGATTTGAATTCAAGAACGCTGAGCCGTCGTTGTGCACCGATAATGCGGCCATGATCGCATTTGCTGCGTTGTTGCGACTGCGAGCGGGATCTGGATCGCAAGTGACAGAAGAGATCGACCCGAATCTCGCGCTGGTGTAGAAAAATTGTAGGGCGTTTCTATGAACCGCCAAAGGATTCGGGGCTGGCGCAGACGCCCTACAGTCTCAGTACTCGCGCTCCAAGAGATAATTCGCCAGCGCATGTAGCGGCTCGGCATCGCTGCTGCTGAACACCGACAGGGCATTGTGCGCTTGTCGGGTGAGCCGCCTTGCTTCGGCGCGGGATTTCTCCAAGCCGATCACGGCCGGGTAAGTCGCTTTTTTTGCCGCCACGTCCTTGCCGGCGCTCTTGCCCAATATCTCTGAGGTCTGCGTTACATCGAGAATGTCGTCGATGATTTGGAAAGCGAGACCAAGCCGCTGCCCGAACCGTGTAATAGCAGAAAGTTTTCTGCCGTCTGCATTAGCGCTCATCGCACCGAGCCGCACCGAGCTTTTCAAAATGGCTGCGGTCTTATTCTCGTGGATAAATTGCAACTGGTCGCGTTTGACGTTTTTGCCTTCGGCTTCGAGATCGGCCACTTGACCGGCGATCAGTTTTTGGCTTCCCGCCGCAACTGCAATCTCGCGCAACAAAGTTGAGACATCGTAGCGTGGCGCCGGTTTCGCCATTGAGACGATTTCGAATGCGACGGTCAGCAGAGCATCTCCGGCCAGCACGGCAATGCCGTCGCCGAACACTTTGTGGCAGGTGGGGCGACCGCGCCGGAAATCATCATTATCCATGCTGGGAAGGTCATCGTGCACGAGCGAGTACGTGTGGATGCATTCCAGTGCACAGGCGAGAGGAAGCGCATTGTCGATCTTGCCACGACAAGCTTCGGCTGCGGCGAGACAAAGAATCGGCCGCAAACGTTTGCCGCCGGCAAAAAGACTGTAGCGCATCGCCCTGTGAAGCGTGGCAGGCTTCGTATTCGCCTTTGGCAAATATCGATCAAGCGCGCGGTCAATCTCTCTTTGGCGCGATCGGAGATATCCTTTCAGATCCATTGCGATATTGGATCTCGATTGTAGCGGCGCTCCGTAAACCTCGCAGTATTTTTTGAAGCAAAAGTTTCTCAATCTTGCTCGAACTTGCGCGTGAGTCCTCGATGAACGTGCCGTTGTAGAGGCTCAAATATTCTCCGCGGCTTCACTCGTGGCGACCGGTTTCACCCGCATCGCCAGGAACGCGCCCATGAGCAGAACAGCCGCGCTCCAAAGTTGAGCGTGAGTGAGTCGTTCATGGTAAATCCAGGCGGAGAGCGCCATCGCGGTGGCGGGACACAGAAGCTGGAGGGTTTGGGCCAGCGCGACTCCGATTTCGTGAATCGCTACATAATACAAAACGTGGGCAAGCGTGATACAGGTAACAGCGGAAATGATTAGAATCAGGTTTGCCTGCGCGCCGGCATGGATCGGCGCATCGATCTTGCCAAAGATGAGGGTGAGGGGCAAAAGCATCGCGGAAGTGATGAAGCTGATCAGGCCAAAGCTGCGGATTGATCCGAGCTGAGCTGACGGGCGTTTAATAAGAACACCGTAGAGCGCCCAGCAAAATGTTGCGGTAAAAGCGATGAACAGTCCCGGCAATGCGATGTGTCGGTCCTGCGAGTGCGGGTTGGCTTGGAACCAGATCACGCCGAACGCGCCGATTAACCCCAACAATGTGCCAACTTGGAATTGCCATTGCCGGATGACGACGCGTTCCTCAGGGAAAAATGCGAGAGCCAACAGCGCGGTGAAGATGACAGAAGACCGAGTGAAAATCGAATAAACGCCAGGGCCCATATAGAAAAGAGCCATCACCTGGGTGACTTGGTGGACGACGTTCGGGAGACAAGGCAGAAGGCAAAGCCGAACCGCGCGTACGTCGATCTTCGGCCCGCCACCGCGAATTCGATAAAGCACCAGCGGCGCGATGGCAATGCACGCCACTGAATAACGATAGAAATTTTGCGCCCACGGATCGTAAAAGCGGTTCAAATAGTACATGAAAAGCGACGGCAGTGACCAGATGAAGACCGTCGCGAAGACTGCGGTGTAACCTTTCGAGAGATTGGCACGCCGCCGTATATCGGCAGTCTTCTTAGGGGAACTTGGTTGTTTCTTCACTTTGCTATTTCGGCGAGTTTAATTTGCTCGCCTACGGCCAATAAATTGCTCAAAACTTAGGACGAAAGGAGAACGAATATCTTGAACAAACAAACAATCATCAATGCGGCGGCCTCGTTCACGTGGCTTACGATTATTGGAACCGCCTTCGCGAAGCCACCAGCAGGCAACGCAGCCCACATGCAGCGAGGCATCGAGTTGGCAGAGCAGAAACAGTACGACGCGGCCATCGCCGAATTTACCAAGGCGATTGAAGCGAATCCGAAAGACCCACGCGGCTACACGAACCGCGGCACTGCTTACCGGGGTAGCAATCGCCTGCCGGATGCATATGCAGATTTCTCAAAGGCGATTGAAGTCGCCCCAAAGGACGAAGTCGCTTATCGCGAGCGCGGGATGACTGCGGTGATGCAAAATCAGTTTGATGCGGCCCTGCCAGATTTCGACAAGGCAATCGAACTCAAACCTGACGATGCGTACGCATATAAGTTTCGCGGTTTTGCCGAGATTGGACTGAACCAGTGGGACAAGGCGGTCGCCGATTTCACGACCGCGATTCAGAAGCAGCCAGATGACCAGCAGAGTTACGATCGGCGCGCCTGGGCAAATCGGAACCTGAAAAACTACGACGTGGCGGTCGCGGATTACACGGTGTTGATCGAGAAGAATCCGAACGATGCCGAGCACCTGGTAAAGCGGGGATCCACCTATACTTCCTTGCAGCAGTACGAAAAGGCAATTGCTGATTATCAGGCGGCGCTCAAACTAAAGCCGGATGATTACGATACCGTTCAACGCTTGCAGTACGCCCAGTCTATGCTGGCCGCGAAGAATGCGTCGCCTGTTCCTTCACCCAGCCCCACACCGACGCCCGGCCCAGGTCTAATCACCCCACTCAATGTTGGGATTGCCATCGCAGTGCTTATCATCATTGCGGTCGTCGTGCGGTTTCTCACGCGAGGGAAAGCCGAAGAGACAAGCAACAGAATCCGCTAGAGGCTTGCAGATGCTGTAGCGTCCGCTGTCCGCAGCGGACGCTCTCCCGCATGCGCCTAGCCCAATGCGCCGAGGACAGCGCACTTACGGCCCAAGATGTCCACCGCGGACGCACCAAAATTTCTTTGACACGATGAGCGGCGCGGTTAGTTTGCGGGCGCTTTTTGCTGGAACGAGGCGGTCCCATGGTCGTTCAAATTGCAAATTTGACGCGGCTTTGGGACTTTTGAATCTCTGGCAGAGAGCGAAACCGGTTTGCCGCTCGGCTCGCTCGCGGAGGCGCTGGGCTGGCGAAAAGCAGGCCCATGTAGCTCAGTTGGTAGAGCACGTCCTTGGTAAGGACGAGGTCACCGGTTCAATCCCGGTCATGGGCTCATGAAGAACTCGCGACCGACAGTGGAGAGAATTAAGAGAAAAGACGAAGTTTAATTAAACAGGAGAATTGAAATGGCTAAGGAAGCTTTTAAACGCGACAAGCCGCACGTGAACGTCGGCACGATTGGGCACGTGGACCACGGCAAGACGACCCTGACCGCAGCCATCACGATGGTGTTGAACAAAAAGGGCATGGC
>CATPBS010000299.1 GCA_955652715.1 uncultured Candidatus Udaeobacter sp. | reverse complement strand
GCGATGCGGTGCTCTCGCCTGTGCCTTTGGTCGATGGATTTTCGTAAGTGCCGCAGGTCTCGCCCCACCCGCCGTCGTTGTTTTGACAGCTCTCAAGCCAATCACGGCCGCGCAGTATCCAGTCCTGCGTCATATCTTCACTAATTGCGCGCAAGCCGCGCAGCACCTGCCAGGTGCCGTAAATGTAATTTACTCCCCACCGGCCGTACCACGAGCCGTCCTCATCTTGAGTGTCAATCAGGTATTGAATGGCGTCCCGGACGCACTTCGCGCTGCGATCAAACCCAATATAACCAAGCAGCTCAAGCGTGCGCGCAGTCAGATCGCTGCATGTTGGATCGAGAATCGCGTTGTGATCGGCAAACGGCATGTCTTCCAGCCACGGCGTTGTTACGTTTTTGTCGAACGCTCCCCAGCCGCCATCGCGACATTGGAAACTAAGCTGCCACCCAAGGGCGCGACGAAAGAGTTCGTTGAGCGACTGTCGATCTTTCGGCTGAACAAGCCGCAATGCCATCAACACCATCGCGGTGTCGTCGGTGTCCGGATAATAAACATTGTTGTACTCAAACGCCCAGCCGCTGGCTTGCGGATACGGATTGTTTACCGCCCAATCACCACGGATGCGCACTTCCTTGCTGATCAGCCAATCGGCGGCCTTTTGC
Organism: uncultured Candidatus Udaeobacter sp.; assembly: GCA_955652715.1. GTDB lineage: Bacteria > Verrucomicrobiota > Verrucomicrobiia > Chthoniobacterales > UBA10450 > Udaeobacter. The sequence continues at coordinate 5,422 of CATPBS010000299.1, read as the reverse complement.
AGTGCGGGATGCTCCGGCGAAACGCCGGATTCCGCCAGCGAGATGACGCTGATGGCAGTGTCCCAAACGGAAGACAAGCAAGGTTGAATCCGAAAATCCTCGCCGTCGTCGATAAACAGCCCCGCAAAATCTTTTTCCGCCTTGGCGTAAACCGGGTTCGTTTTGGTATAGCCGAGCACGCGTAAAGCAATCAGGCAATTCAGCATCGCTGGATACACGGCCGCGAGCCCATCGCTACCTTCACCGATCCGTTCAAGCATCCAGCGCTCCGCTTCTTCGAGAGCGCGCCGCCGCAGCGGCCGAATCCGAAGCGGATGCAGGAATTTGAAAACGTCATCCAGTCGCAGAAAGAAATTGCGCCAGGTCCAGAACTTCCCGCTGCGGGGCAAACGCAAATCGGCTTGCTCAGTACCGAGGGGATAGAGCTCGTGCAATTGCTTTTCCCCAGGCAAAATCCGAGTCGGTTTGAAATGGTTAATGATAGCCAGCGGCATGAGCATGGCGCGGCTCCAAGACGACATTTTGTAAATGTGAAATGGCGCCCAGCCTGGCAAGAGAACCATCTCTACCGGGATCGCCGGCAGATATTTCCATGGGAACTGGCCCAGGAGCGCAAGATAAAGCTTGCTGAACGTGTTCATTTGCGGGATGCCCCCGCGACGCATGATATTGGCACGCGCCTCGCGCATAAAAGGCGCGTCCACGGAAGAACCGGCGAGTTTCAGCGCAAAGTAGGCTTTTACGGACGCATTAATTTCGCTCGGGCCGCCGTGATAAATATTCCACCCGCCATCGGGCAGTTGGCGTTTGAGAATGTGGCGGACGCAGCGCCGCTGCAATTGAGCATTCACTTCGCCGCACCAGTGCATGAAAAGGACGTAATCCGAGCACAGAGTGCTATCGACAATCAGCTCACCGCACCAATGCCCATCGGGGTTTTGCTGGCGCAGCAGGTTCTCTTGCGCGCGCGCGATTGCCCGCGTGATCTCTTCGTCCGCTACCGCAAAAGACTCGGATATGTCCGGCGCCGCGCTCGGCAACAGTATCAGCTCCCTCGACAAATCCGGCATGTGGGCCTGTTACGACGCTCGTGCAGTTGGTTCTGCCTGGTTGTCGGTGATATGACCGTTTCCCGAACTTACACCGTTAAAAGCGAGCACCTCACTGCCACCGCCAGAAGGTTTCGGCTTGGGACCGAAATTGAATTTGATCGTTTTCCAGGTGTCGCCGCGCCGGGCTTGTAATCCCAACGTTGCAGTCGGTTCGTAACCGCAGTGCACCATGCAATTTTCGCAACGGCTGTCGCGCGCCACCCCGTTTACGACGCCATACCTGTCCCATTCCGTTTTCTCTAGCAGCTCCGCGTAACTGGAGTGATGTCCATCGGTCATCAAATAGCACGGGCCTTTCCAGCCGCGAATGTTCCGGGTGGGAATAGCCCAGGCTGAACACGTCAAATCGCGTTTGCCCGCGAGAAACTCAAAATACATCGGCGTCCCAAGAAACGTGTATCGTTTCATCCATTCCTCGACTTTGCGAAACTTCTGAATCGTCATTGCGCGGGTGAGAAAGAAGTTTTCCGGACGCAAATTGAGGCGTTTGATCATATCTTTCTTGGCGGCGTCGTAATCGTAGCCCGGCGTGATGGTATGACCATCAACCCCAAGATCCGAAAGATAATCGAACATTCGTTCGATCTCTTGCATATCGGTTTCCTTATAGACGGTCGTGTTGGTCGCAACCTGATACCCGAGCATTTTGGCCATTTTGATGGCCAAAATGCATTCCTTGAAAACCCCCTCGCGCTCCACGATCAGATCGTGCGTTCGCTCGAGACCATCGAGGTGCACGTTCCAATACATCCATTTACTCGGCGCGATCGTCGGCTTCTCCGGATCCTTCGGACCTTTGCGAATTTCAGCCGCGTCCTTTTCCGAAATCAGACCCGTCGATTGTAGGAGCTCGATCTTCTCTTCTAAATCTGCCTGCTTTTTGGTATCCCCTCTCCGGTATTCAGAGGCCAGCCATTCGCGCATTTTCTTGCGCATGAACATGGCGTTAGTGCAAATGTAAACGATTCGCTTCTGCCCGAGCAAACCTTCCACTAGCGCTTCTATGTGCGTGTAAATGAGCGGCTAGCCACCGCAAATTGATACCATCGGGGCATTGCATTCCTCTGCCGCGGCCAGGCAGTCCTCCAAGCTCATCATATCCTTGAGCGACGTGGAGTATTCTCGAATCCGCCCGCAACCGGTGCATGTCAGGTTGCATGTATGCAACGGCTCGAGCTGAAGGACCGTGGCGAATTTCTTCGTACCACGCAATTTATGCCCGATCACGTAGGCCGCGATTTTCGCTGTCAGTGGTAACGGAAATCTCATGGGAGCGAGGATATTAACAAGAGAGGCCAGCGTGTCAATGACCCGAGGTAAGCCCTTGGGCGTGTTAATCTGAATCGACTCTGGTCTGTTGTTTGGACTTGGATTGGCCTCAATGTAAAACGTCGCGGTCAAGAAGGCAAAATAAACGTGCGACTGCGAAGGATTTCTGTGGTTTAATTAGGCGGTAAGCCTTTCTCAAGCAGTGAAGTATCAAGAAAGTAAAAGTATGAAAAGATTACTATTATCAGCATTTGCCGCCAGCCTGATCGGCTGCGCACAACAGCCCGCGGCACCGCCCGGTCCGGCGGTAACAGGCGGTTACACTTACTCCCGATACGCTACTACCGCGGAAGTGTGGGGACATCCAAACCCGGTTTACAGGAATTGGACGACGGACCAACTGCAGAAGCGCCGCCTGGATCTCTATGCGACGCAGCCGCTCGCTCGGACGCGCAACGAGGTGCCTGCGTACATCTATAGCGGGATCCCGCTTCCACAGCAGGACGAGATCAAGGCGATTGAGGTCGAGCTCAATCGGCGGTATCAGGCCGGGGACAAAAGCGCAGAGCTAAAGGAATTCTGGCCGTCAGCACGCCGCCACATTGCCAGCGGATCGCGTTTCGAAACAACTTTTTAACTTCGGGTGATCTCGAAGTGATGTAGGCCGCCGAGACGGGGGAGCGCTGGGTTTTCCAGAACATTCTAGTCCTGCGCGTGAAGTCAGGCGCCCTGCCAGCCGCGGCGGATGAGGCTGACTGCGATCGCGGCTAGAAGCAGCGCAACTATTTTCGATACGCCGCGCAACCCTTGCCTGCCCATCCAGCGGGCGAACCAGTCTGCATTCCAAAACGCGGCTGCAACCAAGGCGAGATTAACCAGAAGCGAGACCAGCGTGAACACCAGGCCGACCGTATCGACCAAAATCAACAACGCGGTCAGTAGCGCCGGTCCGGCGATGAGCGGCATACCGAGCGGCACAATGCCGAATTCGTCGCTGCCTGCGCGATCCGCTGGCCCAACACCGAGCAATTCGCGTCCCGCCAAGCCAAGCAAAATCAGACCACCGGCGACTAGAAAGTCCTCATTCGTGATTCCAAGTGCGTCGAAAATAATCTCCCCCAGAAAGATAAATCCTACAGCTACGCACAGAGCCGTGAAGATTCCGAGAAACGCCTGGCATTTCCGCTGCTCCTGCGAAGCGCCGCTAGCGAGCCCCGTGAATATCGCGATAAGTCCGATTGGATCGATCGCAACAAAGACCGGAATGAAGGCGAGGAAAAATTTCTGGATCATCGTGGCGCGGTTTTCCCCATAAGGGCAGGGTCTCACCACAGATCAACACAGATGAAGGCCAGATTCATCAAAATTCCTTCTCCCATCTGTGAAAATCTGTGTAAATCTGTGGCCGACTTCTGCTTTTCCACTCTTATGTCGAACCGTTTCATAAAATCTTCGTTTCTTTGGATCTCACTCATCTTCCTCACTTCGAGCGCAAATTTTTCAGCCGCCGAACCTAAAACCGTCGATGATTTTCGTGCCGCGGCGGCGAAGGCGAACGCGGTGTTGACCATTCCCGATTGGGAGCAAACGCCGGAAGCAGTCGAGGCTTCTATGAAAGATGCGATTGCAAAGGCGAATGCTGCGCTGGATCAGATTGGCGGGCAGGATCTCGGGAAAGTTACATTCAAGAGCACCGTCGTCGCACTGGACGATCTCACTTACCAGGCTAGCAATGCAGCGAATAAGGCAACGATTATCAAAGAAACGAACACCAATTCCGCAATGCGCAGCGCCGCGGAGAACGCGGTGAAAGCTTACCAAGACTGGGCGGTCGGGATCGATTATCGCGAGGACGTTTACAAGGCGATCAAAGCTTTCGCGGACACGCATCCGAAACTCACCGGAGAAGACGAAAAGCTGCTTAAAGAAACATTGCGCGATTATCGGCGCGCCGGTTTGGAGTTACCCCCCGATCAGCGCAAGGAAGTCGAGCAGCTCCGCAAAGAACTGTCCAAGCTCGGCACTGATTTCGACACCAACATCGTGAAGGCCACTGCACCGGTCATGTTCACAAAGGCTGATCTCAATGGGCTGCCTGAAAGCTTTCTCGCTTCGCCCGGGATCAGGACGGGAGATGATGTCTACACAGTAATGGCAAATGTCACCTGGCAATTCAATACCGTTGAGGAAAACGCGAAGAGCGAAGCGACGCGAAAGCAGCTTTATGTGATTCGCGAGAGCCTCGCCAAAGACACAAACGTTCCTGTTCTCAATCAAATGCTCGCGCTCCGGAACAAAATCGCTCTGCGACTCGGTTACAAATCGTGGGACGACTACCAGACGGAAGTCAAAATGGCCAAGACCGGTGCGAATGCAGAAAAATACATTGGCGATTTGGTCACCGGCACCCAGCCGAAATTCGACAGTGAACTGGCGGAATTACAAAAATTGAAAGCCACTGATACGAACGATCCCAATGCGCGGATCATGGTATGGGACTGGCGCTACTACAGCAATGAGCGAAACAAACAAAAATACGCTGTCGATAAGGAAGCGTTGCGCGCGTATTTCCCGTTCGAAAAAGTGCTCGACGGAATGTTCAACATTTATCAGAACATTTTTGGCCTGAAGTTTCAAAAGATCGTCGCGCCCTACAAATGGATCGATGATCTCCAGCTTTATCTGGTGACTGATTCCGGCACGGGCGAGCCGCTCGGCATGTTTTATCTCGATATGTTTCCGCGCGAAGGGAAATTCAATCATTTCGCCGAATTCGAGATTGTCGGCGGCAAACTGTTGCCCGATGGAAAATACCAGCGGCCAACGGTCGCTTTGCTTTGCAATTTTGCGCCGCCGAACGGAGATACGCCGTCATTGATGACACACCAGGACGTGGAAACGCTGTTCCACGAATTTGGTCACGCTCTGCATTCGATTCTTACTCGCGCGAAGTCCGGCCGCTTTGCGGGGACCCATGTGCCAGGTGATTTCGTCGAAGCGCCTTCGCAGATGCTGCAAAACTGGGTTTGGGATAAGAAAGT
>CATPBS010000298.1 GCA_955652715.1 uncultured Candidatus Udaeobacter sp. | reverse complement strand
GCACGCTGACCGATGCGCGTTCTCCTACTCAGCGACATTCACGCCAACCTGGAGGCGATGGAGGCGTGCCTCGCCGCCGCTCCTCCGTACGACATGGTCGTGAACCTGGGGGACGTGGTCGGTTACAACGCAAATCCGCGAGAATGCCTGGAACGTGTCCGCGAATTGGATTGTCCCGTCGTAAAAGGCAATCACGACGAGGAGGCAACGCTCCCCACGTCTTCGGAACGTTTCAACGAATTAGCCGAGCGCGCCATCCAGTGGACCCGCGACAACTTGACGGATCAGGACAAGGAATGGTTGCGCAGGTTGCCGTTACAGAAACGCGTACACGATTTTACAATCGTGCACGCCACACTCGATACACCCGGTCAATGGGGCTATGTGTTTAGCAATCTCGACGCTGTCGCAAGTTTCACCTACCAGCGCACCGCCGTCTGTTTTTTCGGCCACACTCATGTGCCGATGGTATTCATTCGCGACCAGGGCGTGAGGCAGGAAAGGATCGAACACGTCCGCATCGAGCCGGCCAAAAAATATTTCATTAACGCAGGCAGCGTGGGGCAACCACGCGACGGAAATTGGCGCGCGGCGTATTGCATTTACGATATTGAAAACAATCTGATCGAATTGGTGCGGATAAAATATGATCTGGCGACCGCGCAAAAGAAGATTTCTAAGGCCGGTCTGCCACAGCTCCTCGCCGAGCGTCTTGCAGTTGGCCGCTGATAGCGCCGGACAGCGTTAATTTGCGACAGAATCCTTCCGTTGCGTAAGCACAAACTCCGCCAGCGGCAAATCTCGCGGGTAAGTGATTTTGAAATTGAAATTATCGTTGAGAACGAGCACGACTTTACGACCGAGTCGCTCGACCGCTGAAACCTCGTCCGTTATGGAGATATTTTCTGCGTACACAGCGCGATACGCCTCTTCGATGAGCTGCCGCTCGAAAATCTGCGGCGTTTGCATCGCATAAAGTCGATGTCGATCCACCGAACCGGTGACCGTAAGAACTTGCCCTCCCTGCCCGCCGCGGTGGGTGCCCGACTCGAATAGACCGGTATCCGCACGCTTGAGCGTGTCATTCATTGGCTCAGCCAGAGCGGCACCGCTGTGATTTACGCATTGCTGGAACACGCGCTCGATCTGCTCCGGACTAACCAGCGGCCGCGCGGCATCGTGCACTGCGACATATCGCGTAAGCGAGTCCAGATGGTCGAGGCCGGCACGGACGGAATCCTGTCTGTGTTTGCCGCCCGGAATCATGGAACGAACCTTTTTGAAATTTTCATCGCGAACAATCCTTCTGATTTCGTCGTGTCGATCTTCCCGGGCGACGACAATAATTCCATCGACCGAGTTGGCGCGCTCAAATGCGCGTATCGTGTGCGCGATGACTGGTTTGCCGCCAATCACCGCAAACAATTTATCGAAGCCCATGCGGCGGCTGTCACCTGCCGCGACGAGGATGGCGCTCAGCATGATTGCGACGTGATTCGTTGAACCGTTAAATCGTTAAATCGGATGCGATTCACGAATCTCGATTCTCGCATCACGAACCCAACTGCCGCTGCACTTCCGCGCTCAGCGTTTTCCCGTCCACGCGACCGGCGGCCTTTGCCTGCAACGCTTTCATCACGGCGCCCATCTGGGCTTTCGACGTAGCGCCGATCCCGGCGATTGTTTCGCGCACGACTTTTGCCACCTCATCTCCGCTCATCGCCTGCGGCAAATACGCGTTTAGGATCAATAACTCTTCTCTTTCCCTGTCGGCCAGTTCTAGGCGACCGCCTTTTTCAAAACTGTCGATGGAGTCCTGGCGCTGCTTCGCCTGTTTGCGAATGACCTGCGCAGCCTCAGTGTCGTTCAGTTCGGCTTCTGCGCCCGACTTTGCGATCGCGCCGTACTTCAAAGCAGACTTTAGCATGCGCAGAACGCTTAGCTTGGTCGTATCCTTGGCGCGCATCGCCTCTTTCAGATCCGAGTCGATCCGTTGGAAGAGTGTCATAGGGGAAGTTAGGTGATCAGATTCTGTTGTCATCTGGTGGCAGATAGGCAATGCGATTTATTCAGCATGGCCACTTACTGTGGCAGTCATTAGCGGTGCCATCCTGAGCACGAGCGAAGGACCTCTCCTCCTCACGTGACGTGTGCCGCATTTGTGAGGTTCCTCGCTTCGCTCGGAATGACATGGCCGTGCGCACGCACTAACAAAACACGCAGCATCCCTTTCGCCTGATGCTACGCCAAGACGGCGCGCATTTGCGTAGCGCAATGGTACGCAGATTCCGCGTCGCTAACTGACATCACGTTCAAACCTTTTCGTGTGCGCAGGAGCAAACCAGCCAGCACATCGCCCGGTCCCAACTCGATAAAAAACTCGCAACCGCGCGCCAGCATCCGCTGCATGCAATCGTACCAGCGAACCGTCGCTGTCACCTGTTCCTGTAATGTGCGCCGAATTTCCGGAAGCGTGTCCACCTCCTCGCCGGTGACATTGCTGATGACAGAGAATTGCGGAATTTGCATCTCTACCTCGAGCAACACTTTCCCCAGCTTGAGGTAAGCGCTCTCCATTAATCGTGAATGATACGCGCCAGCGACATTTAACATCGTTGCGCGCCGAATGCCGTATTCCTTAGCTAGGCCAACCGCCGCCTCTACCTTGGCGAGTTCGCCGGAAATTACGATTTGTCCTGGCGAATTAATATTGGCGATATCGACATCTTCGTCGGCAGCCAGCCGGCGCACGTCGTTCTCCACACCGCCGATCATTGCCGCCATGCCACCCAGTGTGGCTGTGCACGCTTTATCCATGAATTCGCCGCGCCGCTGCACAAGCTTCAAGCCTGTCGCAAAATCAAATGTGCCCGCTGCCGCGTGCGCAGTCATTTCCCCGAGAGATAGGCCGGCTGCACAATCGATGGGAAAATCGCCAAACAATTGGCGAACGACGGCCAGCGCCGCCAGTGAATGCAGGTATAAGGCAGGCTGGCAATTCGATGTAGTCGTCAGCGTCTCCGCGGGCCCGTCCCACATAATTTCAGTCAACTGCCGGCCGAGGATTTCATCAGCTTGCGCACACAAATTGGCCGCACTTGGAAAGTTCTCCGCCAAGTCGCGTCCCATCCCAACGCTTTGCGCGCCCTGCCCGGCGAAAAGCAGTGCAATCTTTTTTGGCATAGCATCGTGTAGTTAACGCGAGCGGATGAAGCTTGCGAGTGGTTTTGTTTTGGGGAGCAGAGGCCGCCAAAATCGCTTGCACGCGGTGGTTCACTCGCCAGCGTAAATCCTTTAACGTTGTAACCCTTTTAACTTTTTAACTTTACCCATGCCCTTCACGACGCGCGAGATCGAATCACCCGACCCGGTCAAGCGAGTGGCCGCAGCCGATGCGGTGCTGCGACAACCTGATGACGATGACATCGGCGAGAAAATGGTGCTCAACATGGGGCCGTCGCATCCGGCCACGCATGGCGTTTTGCGGCTCGTGCTCGAACTGGACGGCGAGATCATTACCAAAGCCACACCGGACATCGGCTTTCTCCATCGCGGCGACGAGAAAATCGCCGAGAACATGCAATACAACCAATTCGTGCCGTACACCGACCGGCTCGATTATCTCGCGCCGCTTTCAAATAATGTCGCTTACGCGCTCGCTGTTGAAAAATTGATGGGCTGGGACATTCCACCGCGTGGAAAAGCGATCCGTACCATGTGCTGCGAAACGTCCCGCATCTCTTCGCATCTGCTGGGTCTTGGCGCCATTGCGCTCGATCTCGGCGCGATGACGGTCTTCCTGTACACATTTACCGAGCGCGAAAAACTTTATGACCTTTTCGAGCTGTTAACCGGGGCGCGTTTCACCACCTCCTATACGCGCGTGGGCGGGCAAATCCGCGATCTGCCTGAGCGCTTCATTCCGCAACTGAAAAAATTCCTGGACGATTTCGAGCCGAGCCTGAATGAGTGCGACAGGTTGTTGACCCGGAACAAAATTTTTGTCGATCGGACCAAAGACGTCGGCGTTATCTCGAAGAATCGCGCGATTGCCTACGCGCTCTCCGGCCCTAACCTGCGCGGGAGCGGGATCGATCACGATTTGCGGCGCAAACATCCGTATCTCGATTACGACAATTACGATTTCGACGTAGTGATCGGCAGCGCGGGTGATTGTTATGACCGTTATCTGGTGCGGCTCGAGGAAATCCGCCAAAGCGTCCGAATCCTGCGGCAGGTGATCAATAAACTTCCCACCGGACCAATTAATGTTGCGGATTGGAAGAACATGACGCCGCCAAAATCGCGGGTGATGACAAAGATGGAGGAATTGATCCATCATTTCATCGTGGTGACCGAGGGGCTCGATGCGCCACCTGGCGAAGTCTATTTCGCAGCCGAAAATCCCAAAGGCGAGCTTGGCTTTTACATTAACAGCAGAGGCGGCGGCGTGCCGTATCGGTTGAAAATTCGAGCGCCGTCGTTTGTGAACCTCAGTATCCTGCCCGAGCTTTTGCCAGGCTGCATGGTGAGTGATGTGCCGGCGGTGCTGGGTAGTCTGGACTTCGTTATGGGCGAATGCGACAGATAACCATGTCAATCTTGCGATCGGTCTCGAGATTTGCGCTGGTGCTCCTGCTCGTGCTCGGAGTTTCCTGTTCCGGCAAACGCATTACAAAGGAGAATGTCGATCTGGTAACGGAAGGAATGTCGAAAAAGCAGGTGGAATCGATTCTGGGGCCGCCGAGTTCACTTACGACTGAAGATTTCGTGATCATGAAAAAAACAACGTACGTTTACCGGCAGGGCAAAGACACCGTCACGATCGTATTCAAGGACGACAAAGTGCAGTCGAAAGACAGCACGTTGTCCGATTAATCTGCTGGAGCGGATTTCTCTCGCACGTGACAGACTCGACGAGCATACGCATTCCCGCCGAGCTGGAGCGCAAAATGGATGAGGCGATCGCGCGCTATCCGAGCGATCACCGAAGAAGCGCGGCCATGCCGCTGTTGCATCTTTGGCAGGAACACTTCGGATTCATCAGCGACGAGGCCGTAATGTGGATCGCGGAAAAGCTCGGCTTGCAACCGATCAATATTCTCGAGCTGGTCACCTTCTATCCAATGTTTCGACAGCAGCCGCCGGGCAAAACCCACATCCGCGTCTGCCGCACACTTAGTTGCGCGATGGCCGGCGGTTTTGAGCTGATGGAAAAATTGTGCGCGACTTTTGGTATCCAACGCCCGCCTGACGGCGAGGGAATGCACAATCCCATTACGGTCAGCGCCGACGGTAATTACAGTGTCGAATTTGTCGAATGCCTGGCAAGCTGCGGTACCGCGCCGGTGTGTATGATTGGCGAGGAACTACACGAGAACGTCGATCCGAATTCTGCGGCCAGCCTGATCAAGGAAGGGCGGCCTCCAGACCGCCCACCGGGGAACGGCGGACTGGAGACCGCCGCTCCTTGGCCACCGCCCCACCCTCTCGAACATCGATTAATTTTCAAAAATATCGGACGCTCAGATTGGACAACGGATATCGACTGTTACCTGCGCGATGGCGGTTACGAGCAATTGAAGCAAGCGCTAACCATGTCGCGCAGTGACATCATCAACAAAGTCAAAAACTCCGGCCTGCGCGGCCGCGGTGGGGCCGGGTTCTCCTGCGGCTTGAAATGGAGCTTCATTAAACCCGACGAAAAACGGCCCGTCTATCTGATCTGCAACGCAGACGAATCGGAGCCGGGCACATTCAAGGATCGTTACATCATCCACCGCGATCCACATCAATTACTTGAGGGAATTCTGATCTCGTGTTACGCGCTCAACGCGCGCACGGCTTACATCTACATACGAGGCGAATTCCCGGAAGGCGCGAAGATTCTCGAACGCGCAATCGAAGAAGCGCGCGCACGCAATTTCCTTGGGAAAAACATTCTCGGCTCCGGATTCGACGCAGAGATTTACATTCATCGGGGCGCGGGCGCTTACATTTGCGGAGAAGAAACGGGCCTCATCGAATCGCTGGAAGGGAAGCGCGGTTATCCTCGAATCAAGCCACCTTACTTTCCAGCAGTGCTCGGCCTCTACATGTGCCCAACCATCGTCAACAACGTCGAAACGCTCTGCCACATAAAACACATCATTGCGATGGGCGGCACGGAATATTCGCGTCTTGGCCGACCTAACAACACGGGAACGCGCATTGTCTGTGTAAGCGGTGACGTTCAGCGACCGGGCTACTTAGAAATCGAAGTCGGCGCGGTAACGATGGGCCAGTTGATCTACGAAATGGCCGGCGGGTTAAGACCTGGCCGAAAACTAAAGGCGGTCATCCCTGGTGGAAGCTCCGCGAAAGTTTTGCGCGCCGATGAACGATTTAAGCTCAAGCAAAGACAAGCCGACGGATCGACAATTGAGCGGGAGATGTCGATCGACGAAATCCCAATGGACTTTGACTCACTGACTGCGGCAGGTTCGATGGCCGGTTCCGGCGGCGTGATCGTGTTGGACGATTCCCGGGACGTGGTCTGGGTATTAAACAATATCAACGAGTTCTACGCGCACGAGAGCTGCGGCCAATGTACACCCTGCCGGGAAGGCTCGCTTTGGATGAAGAAAATCACCGACCGCATGTTGCGTGGCGGCGGAGTTGTGGAAGACCCGAAAACGCTCAAAACCATTGGCGACAACATCGCCGGGCGTACCATTTGCGCATTTGGCGAAGAATGCCCGTGGCCGACGCAAAGTTTTGTCCAAAAATTTCCTGAGGAATTTGCGGCCCGCGCCCGGAAACCGGTTCCCCCACCCCTTCCGCCTGAATACACGTCGGAAGAGCTGATTGAGGAGGAGTCGATTCCCACTGTCCCCATGGCGCACGATCCGGGGTGGGAAAAAGCGGGTGCGAAAGGGACGATCTAGAATATGAATCAGGAAAGCAGGAAAGCAGGAAAGATTCTCAGAGATTCCGAAATCACGCAGCAGATTATCGCCGCTGCGATTCGCGTGCATCGCGAACTAGGGCCCGGTTTCCTTGAATCAATATACGAAGAAGCACTTGCAGTTGAATTTGCGCTGAGCGGAATTCAGTTCATCCGGGAGTATCCGGTGCCTCTCTTTTACCGCGATCACCAGATCGGCGAGCACCGTTTGGACTTCCTCGTTGAAGGAAAAATTGTTGTTGAACTAAAGGCTGTCAGCGAATTGGAGGACATTCATTTCGCAATAGGGCGCAGCTACCTTAAAGCGACAAATCTCCACGACGGGCTGCTTTTTAACTTCGCGACGGCTCCTTTAACCATTAAGCGCTTTTGCCGCGAGCGTCCGAGCTCGGACGGCACCGTCGAGTTTTCTAAATGAATTTCCTGCGTTCCTGCTTTCCTGATTCGTTAATGATTCCTGCTTCCCTTAGCTATGCCTGAGCCGAGCGTGCCAATCTTCAACGTCCAGATCGATGGCGTCTGGCATCAATTCCCCAAGGGCACCCGCGTGATCGAGGCATGCGAGCAGGCCGGGAGTTATGTGCCGCGCTATTGTTATCACAAGAAGCTTAGTTCACCCGGAAATTGCCGGATGTGTTTGATCGAAATGGGCTTCCCCAGGCTCGGCCCCGATCGCAAGCCGGAGCTCGGCGCCGATGATAAACCGATCATCAACTGGATGCCGCGGCCGCAAATTTCCTGCGCTCAGGATATCGCTGAAGGCATGGGCATTCGCACTAATTCGCCGCTGGTGAAGGAATGTCAGCGCGGCGTGATGGAATTTCTCCTCATCAATCATCCGCTCGATTGCCCGATTTGCGATCAGGCGGGCGAATGCCGTTTGCAGGAATTCAGCGTCGATTACGGCGATTCCAAGTCGCGCTTCCTCGAGAACAAAGTCAAAAAACCGAAAAATGTGCTGATTGGTCCCCGGGTTACGCTCGATGACGAGCGTTGCATCCTGTGCTCGCGGTGCATTCGTTTTTGCCAGGAAATCGCACACGACGACGTTCTCGGGTTCGTCGATCGCGGCAGTTACACCGTGCTGACTGCGCACCCGGGGAAGCTGCTCGAGAACAATTACTCTCTAAACACCGTCGATATCTGCCCGGTCGGCGCGCTCACGTCGACAGATTTTCGCTTCAAGATGCGCGTCTGGTTTCTGAAGGAGACTAAAAGCATCTGCACAAGTTGCGCGACCGGCTGCAACACTGTCATCGCCTCGCGCGAGGACGTGATTTACCGGCAAACACCTCGCGAAAACGATCACGTGAATTCGTCCTGGATGTGTGATTACGGGAGGCTGAACTTCAATTATCTCGAATCCGAAAACCGTCTGCTAGAGCCACAGATTCGTTCGCAAGGAAATCTGATTCCAGCAGATTGGCCAACCGCGATCGCCCAAGCCGCGCTCCAGTTAAGACAATTTGCTGGCCCTGAGATTGCCATCATCGCGTCCGGCCGGATGACTAACGAGGAGCTTTGGCTTACGTTGCAATTGGCGAAGTCGTTAGGCGCGCAGATGATTGACATCGTTCCGCGGCGGGGTCCCGGTGACGATATTTTGTTGAGTGAAGATCGAAACCCGAATACCAACGGCGCGCGACTCATTCTTGGGTCAACATCTGAACCGGGCGCGAACCTGCTTGCAATCGCCGATGCGGTGAAATCCGGTCAAATCAAGGCGCTGGCGGTCTTTAAAGAAAACACGATGCATTTAGGCATCTCGGTCCAAAAGCTCGCGCAGCTCCCTGTATTCATCGTGATGAATGTTTTGTCCAACGAGGCGACCGAAAAAGCGACCGTTGTTCTGCCCGCGTGCGGTTTTGCCGAAAAACGCGGCTCAATGGTGAACGGCAAAGGCCGGTTGCAACGATTGAATCGCGCCGTGCGCCCGCCAGGAAATGCGCGCGATGATTGGGAGATTTTGCGCGATTTGCTCCAGGCAGTCGGTGGGGGCGACTCGCTTTTATCCATTGATGACGTCTTTCGTCGCATCGGCGAGACCATCCCGAAATTCGCCGGGTTAAGTCTGAGCAAAATCGGCGACCTCGGCGTGCATATTCTACAGATGGAAGAATTGCCGCCGATGCATCCCAGCGACGACGAAAAGATCGAGCAAGCGGTCGCCATCCAGGCGAGACGCCGCTCCATCCGGCCAGGATCGCGATCCTAACTCAGGCTTCCAGCCCGCCGTTTTGGCAAGAGGCAACATGCCACTGACCGGAACAGGCAGCATGCGTGTGTTACAATTGGCACGTGCATTGTTATAGCTACAGGCGCCGTTGTAAATCCGCAGCTGTTGCAACACAGTAGAACCCACGGCGCCGAGATGGATTCTTTCTTCGTTATCACGTCACTGCTGAAAATCGTCGGCATTCTTTTTGTGGTGATTCTGCCCATGGTTTCCTACACAGTTTACGCCGAGCGCCGCGTAAGCGCTTTTATTCAGGATCGGCTGGGACCAAATCGCGTGGGGCCGGCCGGTCTATTCCAGCCCATCGCGGATATGTTCAAGTTGTTGCTGAAAGAAGATTTCACGCCGGGCAACGTAAACACGTTTTATTACTGGCTGGCGCCGTGTCTGGCTGTAATGCCGGCCATTATCACCTTCGCGGTGGTTCCATTCGGCAGCACTCTGTTCGGTGTTCCGATGGTAATCGCCGACGTGAACATTGGAATTCTCTTCGTGTTCGCCATTGCCTCGCTTGGCGTTTACGGAATTGTCATTGGCGGTTGGGCATCGAATTCCAAATATCCATTCCTCGGCGGTATCCGTTCCAGTGCGCAAATGCTTTCCTACGAACTTTCGCTGGGGCTGGCGGTGATTCCCGTTTTTCTGCTGGTCGGAAATTTACGCCTGACCAGCGTGGTGCGTTACCAGATTGAGCACGGCTGGTTCATTGCGCCGTTTGTCGGCGATTGGATGAACCCGTGGAAATGGCTGCTCGCCGTTCCCATGATCATTTCGTTCCTCGTGTTTATGATCGCAATTTTTGCCGAGACAAACCGGCTCCCATTTGACCTGCCGGAAGCTGAACAGGAGTTGGCCGGCGGTTACAACACCGAATACAGCTCCATGAAGTTCGCTTTGTATTTTCTGGGCGAATACGCCGCGATGATCACAGGGTCGGCCGTCATCGTCACATTGTTTTTCGGGGGCTGGCATTTCCCCGGAATCCCAGACGGCTCGCACGGATGGATCTTCGGCCTGATCAACATCGCAGTCTTCTTCCCAAAAGTTGCCATCATGATTTTTATTTTCATGTGGGT
>CATPBS010000297.1 GCA_955652715.1 uncultured Candidatus Udaeobacter sp. | reverse complement strand
GCTCGCGACATCGCGTCAAGCGTCTGGGTTGCGGTGAAAGTTCGGGCCACGGGAAAACCAGCGGTAAAGGGCATAAAGGCCAAAAGGCGCGTTCCGGTGGGAGCATTCGGCTTGGGTTCGAAGGTGGGCAGATGCCGCTGATTCGACGATTGCCGAAGCGCGGATTTAATAATGCGGCCTTTCACAAGCATTATGCAATTGTGAATGTCAGCGACCTCAATGCATTTGAGGCCGGGGCGGTGGTAAACGAACAACTGCTGCGTGAGTCGAATCTTGTCCGAGGCCATGTCGCGGGAATAAAAATCCTTGGCGACGGTGAATTAAAGCACGGCCTGAAGGTGGAAGCCGATAAAATCAGTTCTACAGCGCGGGAGAAAATCGAGAAGGCTGGTGGAACGATTACGCTCCGCGAGGGACGAGCATCCAAAACAGGTCCGATCCATTCGGCCGGGGAGGCTGGAGCATCGCCGGGAGAAGCATCTGCTGAACCTGCTTTGCAGGCACCACGGAAGAAGGAATCGGCTGGGAAGCCTTCGGCGAAAGCGAAGTCCCGGGCAAGAAAGAAAACATCGCGGGAGAGCTAGCATCTCGGCAGCGTTGTTCCAGATTTAGCGGATGGTCTCGGCGTTTTTAAACACGGTTAAGATACCGGAATTGCGTCGGCGCATTTTTTTTACGCTGGCGGTAGTCGTAATTGTGCGTCTGGGAGCTGCGATCACGACTCCGGGAGTCAACCAGGCGGTTTTGCAGGAATGGTTTCGCATTTCGCTGACCCAGCGCACCGGAAGCGGGTTGGCAGCGCTCTTTAACTTGTTCAGTGGCGGCGCGCTGGAGAATTGCGCGGTCTTTTCTCTGGGCATTATGCCGTACATCAGCGCATCGATCATGATGCAGTTGCTGACCGCTGTCATTCCGCAGCTTGGCAGGCTGGCGCGTGAAGATGGTGGACGGCAAAAGATCATGCAGTTAACGCGCTACACGACGCTGGGGCTGTGCATTTTCCAAGGTTATCTGCTGGCACTCTCGTTTCAGCACCCGGAATCGTATCACACGATGCTGCCGGGGATCACCGATACCATTACGCACCTCGGAATTCCGCTAGTGGACGACCTTGGCTGGAAATTTCGAATCATCACCGTGATTTCCCTGACGACCGGCACACTTTTGCTGATGTGGCTGGGCGATCAAATCACCGAGCGCGGGATCGGCAATGGAATATCGCTCATTATTACTATTGGCATCGTCGCGCGCCTGCCTGCGGCGCTCGCGCAGGCGTGGAAGACCTTTGTACCGTCGGCGCAAACCGGTTCGAGCCAGGTGAATCCGATGGTCCTTGTATTGCTCGTGTTGTTCTTGATTCTTGTGATCGCTGCGGTGATAGCGATTACGCAAGGGGTGCGGAAGATCACTGTGCAGTACGCCAAGCGGATCGTTGGCCGCAAAATGTACGGTGGCCAGACACAATACATGCCTTTGAAAGTGAATTACGCTGGCGTGATGCCAATCATCTTCGCTTGGGCTCTGCTTCTCTTTCCAGCAACGATTGTTCAGTACGGATTTAGAAACAGCCCTACAGCCGCGCGGATCGCCAGCGCTCTTTCCACCGGCTGGCCCCATTATGTCGCTCTCGCGGCAATGATTTTCTTTTTCAGTTACTTTTGGGTTGCCACACAATTTCAACCAACTCAAATCGCGGACGATCTAAAAAAATACGGCGGTTACATTCCGCGCGTCCGGCCGGGAAAACCGACTGCCGATTTTCTTGATTTCACGATGACGCGACTCACGTTTGCCGGCGCGATTTTTCTGACGCTGATCGCGGTTTTACCAAGCCTTCTCAGCCAGGGATTGAATGTGCCCATCATCACAGCGCAATTTTTCGGCGGCACGAGCTTATTGATCATTGTGGGCGTTATGCTGGACACTATGCGACAGGTGGAGACACACCTGATTCAGCGGCATTACGACGGCTTTTTGCGAAAGGGCCGGATTCGAGGGCGATCATTTGATCGCGCTTCGTACGCTCGCGGCGAGGCAGCAGCCAGCGGCACGCTGATGTGGCTTTATGTGGGGATCGCCGTGATCGTGATTGCCGGGGTTGCCATTTTTCTTTACGGGCGATAGGTGAAAAGGCGGCTTGTTCTTCTTGGCGCGCCCGGTTCCGGCAAAGGCACCCAGGCGGAAATGATTACGCGCCAGTTTGGTATTCCCGTCACTTCGCCCGGCGCTATTTTGCGCCGTGAACGAGATCTCGGAACACCTCTCGGGCAGGAGACGGCTGAAGTGCTTCGAAGCGGCGGGCTTGTCTCGGACAAAATCATCACTGAACTGATCGAGGACTGGTTGCGCTTGCATGGTGGCCACGGGTTCGTCTTCGATGGCTTTCCTCGAACACTACCTCAGGCGGAGAGTTTGATGTCGATGTTAGCAAGGCTACGCACTGCCTTGGATTTGGCGATCTGGCTCGAAGTGTCGGAGGAGACCGTCCGTGATCGCATCGCCGGCCGCCTTCAATGCGGCGAATGTGGTTTCACCACCAGCTCATCGAGCGCGCAGTTTGCCAATCGTCCTGTATGTCCCTATTGCGATGGTCCGTTAGTGCGCCGTAATGACGATGATTTGGGCGTGTTGCAAACCCGCTTGCAGGAATTCCACACCAAGACCGAACCGCTCGCCTCCTTTTATCAAAAAATGTCGATCTTGCATCGAATTGACGGTAACCGCGATCGCGAGGCCGTCTTTAGCGATATCTCGCGAGTGATTGAAGACAAGAGCGCGACATGATTCCGATCAAGAACCCAAAAGAAATCGAGAAGATGCGGCAAGCGTGTCGCACAGCGAGCGACATCCTGGACCGCGTTCGCGACTTGGTTCGTCCCGGCATTACGACCAGGGAAGTCGACGAAGCGGCAGCGGACTTCATGAGCGAAGCCCATGTGAAAAGTGCATTTCTGGGTTATCGGCTCGGGCACCGCGTTTTCCCAGGCAACATTTGCATCTCGCTTAACGACGAGGTCGTTCACGGCATCGGGAGCCAACGGCGGATTCAATATGGCGACATTGTGAAACTGGACATCGGCATCATTCAGGATGGGTGGGTAGGCGATAACGCTACGACTGTTCCAGTCGGAGTCATTGACGAGCGCACCGATCAGTTGCTGCGCGTCACCGAAAATGCGCTGGCGCGTGCAATCGGCGTCGCCCGCGAAGGCCGGCGCGTGGGCGACATTTGCGCCGAAATCGAGGATGAAGCGCGCCGCGTTGGTTTCTCAGTTGTCCGCGAATTTGTTGGACACGGCGTGGGGCGAAAAATGCACGAGGAACCACAAATTCCCAATTACGGTAAACGCGGCAGCGGCCCAAAGTTAAAAGCAGGCATGACGCTGGCAATTGAGCCGATGATTAACATCGGCACATCCGACGTAAGATTGCTCAATGATGGGTGGACGGTGCGCACGGCCGATGGAATGCCCTCGGCGCACTTCGAGCACACTGTCCTGATCACGAAGGATGAGCCGGAAATTCTGACATGGCGCGCAAAGACGCAATTGAAGTAGAAGGCACAGTCGTCGAGTTGCTGCCCAATACCATGTTTCGGGTTGAACTGGCCAATGGCCATCGTGTTCTGGCGCATATCTCTGGGAAAATGCGTTTGCACTTCATTCGGATCTTGCCAGGGGACAAAGTTATGCTAGAGGTTTCACCTTACGATTTGTCGAAAGGGCGAATTACTTATCGCCAAAAATGACAACGCGGAGGCGGCCCCCCGTTTTCCATTTCGCCAATTATGAAAGTACGACCATCAGTAAAAAGACTTTGTGCAAGTTGCAGGATCGTGAAGCGCAAGAACGTCGTGCGCGTGATCTGCAAGAACCCGCGCCACAAACAGCGCCAGGGATGAACGATTTAACTTTGTAACGTTGTAACCCTTTTAACCTTTATCGAATACCATGCCAAGATTACTAGGAGTCGAAATTCCAGCAGATAAACGCATCGAGGCGTCCCTGACCTACATCTACGGAATCGGCTTTAGCACAGCCAGGCGCATTCTCGAGCAGACCAACATTGATCCGAACATTCGCGCGAAAAACCTTACGCCGCAGCAGTTGAACGAAATCATTCACGCCATTACGAACAACAAGCTCAAGATCGAAGGCGACCTGCGCCGCGACGTGCAAAGTAACTTGAAACGTCTGCAGGCGATTAATTCTTATCGCGGCATCCGTCACCGGAAGGGCTTGCCCGTGCGGGGCCAACGCACTTCAACAAATGCCCGAACACGCAAAGGGCCGCGCAAGACTGTCGGTGTGGTCCGTAACCCGGAAGCCAAAGCCGGGAAAGTTTAACGACTAAAATGGCTGAATCGAAGGATCCAACTAACGCAAATTCGGAAGAACCGAAAGCGGATAAGCCCCAATCGATAGCGGCTGCGACCGATTCCCCCGAAGGCGACGCTATGACAACCGGTGAAGAGCTTGCAGGTGGCGTCGCTTCGAAGGATATGGGTCCCAAAGAGGCAGCTCCAGAGTCCAAGCCTGCAGTCAAGCCGGCCAAAAAGCCGGCCAGGAAAAAGAAAGAAGAGCCGACGCCTGTCGCGGCGGCGACCGAGAGCCTTTCACTTTCGGCTGAGGTCGAGAAGCCAAAGGTTGTCAAAGCCAAAGGCAGTAAGAACGTTCATTCAGGCATTGCGCACGTGCTGGCGACCTTCAACAACACTATCGTGACCATTACCGACATGAAAGGCAACGTGATCGGCTGGTCGAGCGCCGGCAAAGTAGGCTTCAAGGGTTCGCGCAAGAGCACCGCTTATGCGGCGCAAATGGTCGCACAGGACGCCTCTCGGCAGGCGATGGGCCACGGGCTGAAAGAAGTGGAAGTATTAGTCAGAGGACCGGGAGCCGGTCGCGAATCCGCGGTGCGAGCCTTGCAGGCAGTGGGACTCGACCTCACCGTCATTCGCGACGTTACTCCTGTGCCGCATAACGGCTGTCGCCCGCCCAAACAGCGCCGCGTTTGATGCTCTCAACTCTCAACTAACAACCCTCAACTTTCTGAAATGGGCAGATACACAGGACCAAAAACGAGAGTGAGCCGGCGTTACGGGGTGCCGATTTTCGGTTCCTCCAAGGCATTGGAGCGGAAAAATTATCCTCCAGGCATGCACGGCCCGAGAGGTTCCCGGCGCAAACAATCGGAGTACGCGATTGCGCTCGGCGAAAAACAGAAGCTGCGCTATCAATATGGGCTTCTCGAGCGGCAATTTCGGAGGATTTTCGAGAAGGCGCTGAAGAAGCGCGGTGTGACAGGTGAAACACTT
>CATPBS010000296.1 GCA_955652715.1 uncultured Candidatus Udaeobacter sp. | reverse complement strand
TTCGAACGGGCTTTTGTTCATTTGCTCCAGCAGAACGAGAAAACCAGTTTCACCGTCAATAACGACTTCTTTAATTCCGCCGACGGCGCTCGCCACAACCGCAGTTTCGCATGCCATCGCTTCAAGATTAATGATGCCGAACGGTTCGTAGATGGACGGACAAACGAACACTGCCGCATGCGAGTAAAGTTCGCAGGCCGCCTTTTGATCGACCATTTCGTTGATCCAAATGATTCCGGGCCGCTGCACTTTTGCGTGTTCTACGGCAATTCTCATTTCCTCTGCCATACCAGGCGTATCTGGCGCGGCGGCGCAAAGCACGATCTGAAAATCACGATCCATGAATTGGATTGCGCGCACGAGATGCAGGAATCCTTTTTGGCGCGTGATCCGTCCGACAAAAAGCAGATACGGCTTGCTCGCATCGACACCGTACCGCGTGAGCGCGGCAGTTGAATCGACCTTTCGATATTGCTCCAGATCGACTCCGTTGTGGATCACGTGCACCCGCGCAGAAGCGACATTGAACAGACGTTCGATGTCGTGCTTGGTTTCGCCGGAAACAGCGATGATCGCGTCCGCCATTTCCAACGCAGTTTTCTCTACCCAAAGCGAGAAGTCGTAGCCGCCGGCGAGTTGTTCGCGCTTCCAGGGTCGAAGCGGCTCGAGTGAATGGACCGTGATAACAAGGGGAAGTCCGTAATTCTTTCTTGCGAGAATTCCGCCAAAGTGACTGTACCACGTGTGACAATGAACGAGGTCGGCATCGATGTTTGTGGTGTTGAAATCGACGCACCGCTGTACGGCACCGAAAGCGGAGCGCAACGGCCTTGGACAGGTGAAAGTACTCGTGTCGAGTTCGAAGCCGATGACCTTAAGGTTGCCTTCTTCGAGACGTTGGTCGCCAAAGCAACGGACTTCCACCGGCATCAATTTCGCCAGTTCGCGCGAGAGATAACCTACGTGCACACCCGCGCCGCCGTAGATGTGCGGCGGATACTCGTTCGTAAGAAAGAGGACTTTCACGGATAACGAAGCAAGAGTGCGGAAGCTAACAACGTTCAATCGCTAGCCCGTTACACCGTTACATCGGATTTAACGGCTTAGCGATTCAGCTATTCAACGCGGCGAAGACATTCATCAGTTCCCTCAGCTCTTCACCTTCACCAAGAGCACTGGCACATCGACTGCGTGCCGCACCTTGTCTGCAGTCGCACCGTATAGAATATCACTGATAAGCCGGTGGCCGTGCGTCGTCATCGCGATAAGATCGGCATTTCTTTCGCGGGCAAGTTTGATGATTTCGTCAGACGGTTCGCCTAGCGCGAGAACGGCATCACAGGCGAAGCCTTCCTTCGTCAGCTCGCGCGTCCGCGTTTCCAAATACGCGCGGTCCTGTTTCATTTCCTCGCTTTCAGCGAGCTGGAGTTGATCGAAATTTCGCGCGACCCAGCCATCGGCCACATGCACAAGCAGCAACCTCGCGCCCATCAGGCGGGCAAGCTGCTTGATGTGGCCGAGAATTGTTTCGTCGGCATCGCTATTTTCGAGCGGGACAAGAATGTGTCGATACATCGCGGCAGATTATTACGAGGGAACAGGCAGATGAAGGAAACCGTAAAATGCTTTGAGCACCGAGTCAGGCATGAATATGTCGAAGAGCAGTTTCACGTTGAGCACGATAATGATCGCCGCTGTCATCCACCCAAGAATTTTCAGCCAGACCCTATTGGCGAATTCGCCCATCTTTGCCTTTTCGTCAGTGAAGCGCAGGAGCGGCCAGACGGCGAAGCCGAGTTGCATCGATAACACTACCTGGCTAGCGATCAGCAATTGCGTGGTTTTACTTTCACCAAAAATTCCAATCACGAGCACCGCAGGAATGATCGCCAGCGCCCGCGTGATGAGCCGTCGCAGCCACGGCCGCAATCGGATGTTGAGAAAACCTTCCATCACCACCTGGCCGGCGAGCGTGCCGGTGAGAGTCGAATTCTGTCCCGAAGCAAGCAGGGCGACGGCGAAGAGCACGCTCGCAAAACTGACGCCGAGAAGCGGGCTAAGCAGTTTGTAGGCGTCCTGAATTTCAGCCACGTTTTCGTGACCGGACCAATGGAAAGCAGAGGCGGCCAGCACCAAGATCGCAGCGTTGATAAATAGCGCGAACATGAGCGCACCGGCCGAGTCGATGCTGGCATACTTGATTGCTTCCCGCTTACCTTCCGAGGTCTGGTCAAACTTGCGTGTCTGCACAATGGATGAATGCAAATAAAGATTGTGCGGCATTACGGTCGCACCGATGATGCCAATGCTGATGTAAAGCATCTCCTGATTCGTAACAATGCGCGGCCCCGGCACGAACCCGAGCATGACGCCTACGAGACTCGGCTTGGAGAAAATCAGCTCTGCTGCAAAGCAACTGGCGATCGTCGCGATCAACGTGATCACCAACGCCTCGATGTAACGAAACCCTTTCGTCTGCAAGAAGAGCACGGCGAGAACATCTAGGGCGGTAATAATGCATCCCCATACAAGCGGAATGCCGAAAAGAAGTTGCAAGGCGATGGCCGAACCGACCACCTCAGCCAGATCGCACGCGGCAATAGCCGTTTCGCAGAGAATCCAGAGACACCAGACTGTCGGGGTCGAGTAGTGGTCCCGGCACGCTTGCGCGAGGTCGCGTCCGGTGGCGACGCCGAGTTTGATGCATAAATGCTGGAGCAGGATCGCCATGAAGTTAGAAATCATGACGATGACCAAGAGCGTGTAGCCGAATTTCGCGCCTCCCGCCAGATCGGTCGCCCAGTTGCCGGGATCCATGTAACCGACCGCAACGAGAAAACCGGGGCCGGAAAAAGCGAGCAGCTTCCGCCAAAACGAAGCCGTCGTTGGAACGACAATAGTGCGATGAACTTCGACCAGCGAAATCCCTCCCGACGGTCTGCGCCAAGCGGTTGCTGGTTCCGGCAAAATGCAGCTAGGTTGATCCATGAGTTCGATAGCTGATTTAGGTTAGCCTAATTTAGTTGTATCATTATATAATTCTGTCAATAGACAATTATTTATTTGGTTGACTATTTTACTCGCCTTTCTATTTTCCAGTCCGTGCGAGGCAAAAAAACTTCTCAATCGGCACGCGGCAGTTCTGCTGCCGTCGAGGATTACCTGGAACGCATCCTGGAACTGATTAATTCCAAGGGATACGCCCGGGTTGTCGATATCGCGGCAGCGCTGAGGATTTCGCAGGCCAGCGTGACGAACATGGTGCAGCGGCTCGATGCGGAGGGCCTTCTGAAATACGAGAAATATCGCGGGCTCATTTTGACCGCAGCCGGCAAGAATCTGGCTCGCAAGATTGTGCACCGGCACAAACTTCTCACCGATTTTCTAAGACTACTCGGCTTGGATGAGCGCGTCATTTATCATGATGTTGAAGGAATGGAACATCACATCAGCCCTCCAACCTTGCGCGCAATCCAGGCTCTGACCGCGCAATTGCGACGACGACCGGCGTTACGCGCCACGTTGGAAGCGGCAATTGCCTAGAGTAGTGACCCAGGCGCCGCTACAGACTACAGTTAAGCTCAACAATCGCTCCGGGACGACAACGAATCGTCAGCGTAATTGGGCGGCAACAGACAGCGCAATCCTCGATCAGGGTTTGTTCCGGCTGCGAAGCATCGATCTGAATCGGAAAAATTTCGCCGCAGTGTGGGCAGGTGATTTCGGCCTTCGTGATAAGATCCATGTTGTAGTCACGTCCCCGCGACCGTAACAGCGCGCAGCGCCATATCTACTGAGCACTCGATTTTGTCACGGAAAGAGATTCTTCGCTGGCAACGTCGCTCAATTTCTTAAAGTGGAGCTGATTCACGCGGCGGCTATCGGCTTGTGAAACCGTAACCAGATAGTTGTCGATCTTAACTTGGTCGCCGGTCTTGGGCAGATGGCCGAGTAGATGGGTAACATAACCGCCGATTGTGCTAACGTCCGGGCTCTCAAGCTCAAGCTTCGCGAGATCGTTCAGCTCGTAAAGTCCGAGCGCACCGTCCACACTGAATTCGTTCGCGTTGATCTTGCGAAACTCTTCCTTTTCGAAATCGAACTCGTCCTGAATATCGCCGACCAGCTCCTCAAGGACATTCTCCAGCGTCACCATGCCAACCGTTCCCCCAAACTCATCCACCACCAGTGCAAGATGCGCGTGCTTGCCCAGGAATAGTTTGAGCAATTTTTCAAGGGGCATCATCTCCGGTAGCGGAATCAAATCGCGCTTGATCTTCAACAAATCAGGATGCGGATCGCGCATCATCGGGACCAGCTCCTTGATATGTATGAGGCCGATCGTGTTATCAAGATTCTCACGGCACAACGGAAACCGCGTGTGCCGAGATTCGATCGCTTTTTTCACATTGGTGTCGAAATCATCCTCCAAGTCGAGGTAGACGATTTCACCGCGCGGGGTCATGATATCGCGCACCACCCGATCGCGCAGATCTAACACGTTAAAAACGAGCTCACGCCCGAGCGGACTGACGTCTGCGGATTTTTCGCTTTGCTCGAGGATTAATCGCAATTCCTCTTCGCTGTGTGCAAGCTCGCTCGCCGGAATCGGTTGAAGCCGAAGCACTCTGTGCAAAAGGAAATTCGACGATTTATTCAGGAGCCAGATGGCCGGTTTAAACAAAACGTAAAACGCACCGAGCAGCCGCATCAGCCGAAGTGCCACCGGCAACGGATTGGAAATTGCGATGTATTTCGGTGCGAGTTCTCCAAACACAATGTGCAAAAAAGTGATCCCCGCGAAAGCGAGCGCGATGGCAATCGAAGTTGCTACAGCGTAGGAGTAGATATGCACGACGGCCAGGGCCGGTTGCAGGATCGACACCAACGATTGCTCACCGATCCAGCCGAGCGCGAGGCTCGCCAGCGTTATACCTAATTGCGTCGCCGAAAGATATGCGTCTAGGTGCGCGCGAACGTGTTTGACGAAACGGGCGCGAAGGTTGCCTTCTTCCAAGAGCGCCTCGAGCTGAGTGGTACGGATTTTTACAATCGAAAATTCGCAGGCGACGAAGAATGCATTTAGCGCGACAAGCGCGGCGATGACTGTCAGTTTTCCGAGGACCAGCATCGGTGGGTCCCAATGGGGCGCAACGCTTCGTGCCATCGAGGTTGCTGCCAGTGAAAATAACAAGGGTATGTTCATTGCTCGGACGCGCGGTGCGGCATCCGAAAAAAGCTGATATCGCTCCTAGTTTACCAGCTGGACTTAGTTACGCCAGGGATGAGCCCTTGCGAAGCCAGTTCACGAAAAGTGAGACGCGACATCCTGAACCGGCGAATGAAAGCGCGCCGGCGCCCGGTAACTTCGCACCGGTTCACAACGCGCGTGGGGCTGGCGTCACGCGGTAACTGCGCGAGGGCAGCATAGTCTTTTTTCGCCTTTAACTCTGCGCGGCGCGCGGCGTATTTTTTCACCGTTGCGCGCTTTCGCTCATTGCGATTAATCCAGGCAGTCTTGGCCATAAAGAAGTGCCGACTATAATGCCGGCCTTACAATTTGCAACGGGCGTGCACCCGGTATTATCCCAGAGCGCCTGCTCGGCGCCTCTGTCTGACGAGAGCGCTCGTCGATCCGCGGGCACCGGATCGGCCAGCCCCGCGTTTTTGCTTGAGGGATTGCGTCCGGTTCAGGCTGTCCTGCAATACCTTAACCAAATCAACAACGTTGGTTGGTGCTGGAGGGGCTGGCGCTTTCGTGGTGATCTCTTTGTGCTGCGCCTTTTGTTCGATGATCTCCATCAATGCCGTCCGGTATTCGTCGCGATACTTTTCCGGCTCCCAGGGAACGCTCATGCTCTCGATGAGCGCCTGTGCCATCTTTAATTCCTTATCGCTGACGGCTGTAGTCGAACCGTTCTTCAAGACCTCAGCGCTTAATATTTCGCTGGCAAAGTGCATGAGCTCCAAAATTAGGAACAAGCCATCCGGTTTTACGGCCGCGAGATGCTCGCGATTGCTGATCACAACCTTGGCAATACCGGTCTTTCCCGTCCCGCTGAGCGCCTTATGCAAAACTGCGTATGCTTTTTCCCCACCCTTTTGCGGCTCCAGGAAATATGGTCTGTAGAAGAACTTCGGATCCACCTGTTCCAAGTCAACGAAATCGGTGATGTCAATGGAATGCGTGGACTCGATTCGCACCTTTTCAAAGTCCCCATCCTTCATCACAACATAACGGCCGCGCTCATATTCGAAGCCTTTTACGATTTGGTCGGCCGGAACTTCTTTCGAGTCGGCTTCCGCCACCTTTTTGTATCTAATGGGGCTGAGATCGCTGGAACGAAGCTGTCGAAAGCTAAGCTTTTCCTCGCGCGTGGCCGGAAAAACCGCCACTGGAATATAAACCAGCCCGAAGCTGATGCTGCCTTTCCAGATCGGTCGCATATGTGGTAAGGGAATCTTTTCCCATGGCAGGCTAGCCATGTCAATCACGGAGCCCTCAATACCGCCCAACGGAATTGCCTTGCAACTTCTCCAAACAGCTTGATCTTGAGAGCAGCGTATGAGCCTCGTCGCCAGCTTCATGAACTTGGCAGGGCCAGACTTAATTGTCATTCTGCTGATTATTCTGGTCTTGTTCGGAGCAAAGAAACTGCCGGAGCTCGCCCGCGGCATGGGCCAGGCAGTTAAAGAGTTTCAAAAAGCAAAGGACGAATTCAGCGACGAACTGCATAAGGCCGGAAAGTCTGAGACCGAAGTCGTCAAATCCGACGTGAAACCAGCGCAATCGACCGTGGCGCGAACTGAGAACCAGCCTGGAACCAGCGTGACCTCGCCGCAGCCAAATGAAGCAGTTACGCCTGGCGACAAAGCCGATCAGGTCTAAGAAATCATCCGCGATGATTCGAGCGACGTGAGCTTGCAGTCGCCGGTCCGCGCAGAATCGTCCCCCCACCCGTTTGACCTAACGCGCGATTTGCGGCAAAATCGCGGCTCGTTTATGTCTGAGCCCGATTTGCGCGCCCAAATCAAGGAAATGCTTGTTAAAAATCTGATGCTGCAAGTTACTCCTGAGCAGATCGGAGATGACTTGCCGCTTTTCGGTCCGGATGGCCTCGGCCTGGATTCCATCGATGCCCTCGAACTCGTGGTAAGCATGGAAAAAACATTTGCAGTCGGTGTTCCCAGCTCGGACGTAGCCGGGAAAGCGCTTCGGACCGTAAATACGATTCACGATTACATCCTCGAAAAACGTGGCGCCGCGGCGTAGGCTGTGCCGGTGGGCGCAGGCGTGATCGATTCGACGTGAACATTCTGTATGTAGAGAGTAGCCGGAGTTGGGGCGGCCAGGAGTACCGCACCTGTCTGGAGATTAACTGGCTCAATGCGCACGGGCATCAGGCGTGGTTGATTTGCAATCCAGGGAGTCAGGTTCACTCTAAGGCCTCCGAACTCGGCACACGGCTAATAACGATGCCACTCCGGAGCCGCGTTGACCCGCGCTGTTCATGGCAGCTCTGGAAATTTTGCCGGCGAAACCAGATTGATCTGCTCAAAACTTACAGCTCGAAGGATCACTGGATTTGCTTGCCGCTCTATTTTTGCGGGATTCCGCTGAGCCGCGCGCGCTGTATCACTGATCCAATCAGCGGCAAAGGTCGCGCATTTGTTTTTAAGCATGGCTGCTCGCAAATCGTTGCCGACGCATCGGTGATCAAACGCCAGTTGATAGAGGAACATGGGATTAATCCTGCAAAAATTGAAGTCATCGGTTCAGCTGTCGATTTGGAAAAATTCAAGCCGCCGCGCGACCGAACGAAATTTCGGAGTGAAATCGGCGTCAGCGACGGCATCCCGCTGATTGGTAACGTGGGGATGATCCGGCCCGATAAGGGCCAGCTCGTTCTAGTTGAAGCGGCCCGTCTTGTCTTGCAGAAGCGTCCCGATGCCCGCTTCGTCATCGTAGGCCAAGGCACGGGGATTTTGAAACGGGGCATCAATGTAAGAAACGCGATAGATCAGGCCGGATTGGCCGACAAAATCGTTATGGCGGGATACCGCTGGGACACGCCCGACGTTTACGCAGCGTGCGACATGATAGTCATTGCCTCGCTGCGCACCGAAGCGTCTCCGATTGTTTTGCGTGAAGCTTTCGCCAGCGGCCGTCCGGTCATCGCCACAAAAGTAGGCGACATTCCGGAGATTCTGCAGCATCGCCAAAACGGTCTGCTCATTGAGCCGGGCGATAACCAAGGGCTTGCGGCTGCAATCATGGAATTTATTTGCGATCCAGAACTCGCCGCGTACTGCGCCGCGAACGGTTTTCGATACGCGACCAAGCATTTTTCGTTCGACAAAATGATGGAGGCAAAGCTGCGCGCCGATGTTGCGCTCACTGGAAAAACGTATGACGGCGAGACTGCTTCCATCGGGGATGCGGGACGAGCTGCGGTGAGTCGGCGATGACGACGGAAGCTTCGCGTTCGCGGGGGACCGCCTCACGTTGTTGGAGTACAAATCAGATCCTGCAAGATCTCATGCATATGGCGAATGGGTAGCGAATAATGGCCGGCGTCATCGACGAAACGTGCTCTACAATCGGGCAAGCGCGTTGCAATTTGTTCCGCTAACTGAACCGAGAAAGCGCGGTCTTCCTTTCCGTGCCACAGTCGGACGGGAACGCGCACATCTTCAATGGCAAAGCCCCATGGCTGCGCGTAAATCTGCGCGTCCGCCATTACTCCTTCAGCCGATGCTCGCCATGCGCGCCGTTGGCTTTCAAAAATAGCTTCAAACGCCGCAGCGTCGCGCAAGCTTTCTGCGTCGCACGGCCGCAACAATAACATTTTTAAGAGCAGCGGACGAAAACGGATCGGGGGTCGCAATGACAGAACCGGCCGCGCCAGATAGAAGAATGTTCGTAAAATTCGCGGCCGGGTTCGATACAGCGCCATCATCCACCGATAAAGCGGGAGCAAGCCTTCGGTGTCCGTCAGCTCTGCAAGTGGAGGAGCACCACCGACTATGGCGATTGCCCGCACTCGTTGAGGCATGGCCGCGGCCGTCGCGTAGGCATAGGGTGCCCCGCCAGAGATCGCGAGCATTCGGAATTCGCCGATGTCGAGGTGATCAACGATTCGTTCCATAAGACGTGGCCAATCGGTCAACTTTCGATTGCGCTGCAAGCTCGAGCCACTGATGCCCGGTCGATCCGGTGAGATGATACGTATACCGAGGCTGCGCGCTGGTTCGTCTGTGAGGCGCGCCATGGTCCGTGAGCTCGGCCAGCCGTGGCAAAATATCACCGGCACGCCGTTTGCGTCGCCGTATTCTTCAAAAGCAATGGCGCCACCGTCTTGGAGTTTAATGAGATTCTCCCTGTTCACATGTTCAAACGCCTGCAGACACTTTTTTACCGCTTGTATTGCAAGCCTCTAATCTGTAGTCGAAAGTGTACTGCGAATATGGCGCCTGGCCTTTCGCAGTATTGGTTATGAATGATTACTCACAACCTCGGCCGGGGAAAATCTCGGTGCATGGCAACGGGCTTGGCGCACCGTCACCGGAGGAGGTGGAAAAACGCGCCAGGGAAATTGCGATGATCGACGGGCGCAGCCCTGACGAATTTACCGAAGCGGATTGGAAACAAGCCCGCCGTGAATTGATGGGCGAGGAAAATAACACACCACCCGAGGAAACACCGGACAATGCCGAGCTGACCGAAGAATGGAGCGTGGTCGCCGGTTCCAAAGGTCGCCGCATGCCGCGTCCTGGTGCTGATGAAGAGGAAACGGTTGGAGAACACCTGGTCATTGATGGCTTGGAGGAAGCGACTCACGACCAGATGCTCGAAGCGCGCCGGGAAGAACTCGAGCAAGAGGGAGAAATTCTTTGAGTGTGGCCTCAGCAGACGCCGCGACCGACATGGCGCGGGGAAAACGAGCTGATCTTCATCCGAGCTCAGCGCGTGTTGAGCGCTTGCTTGCTCGTTTTCATCAAATCAGAGATTTCACTAACTCACTGTGTGCAGGTCTTGAACCAGAAGATTACGTCGTGCAGTCGATGCCCGACGTTAGCCCGACCAAGTGGCATCTCGCCCATACGACCTGGTTTTTCGAGACGTTTATTCTGAAGAAATTCGTCCGGGGATATCGCGCCGAAGTTCCAGAGTACGCGTATCTTTTTAATTCGTACTATAACGCTGCTGGCGATATGCACCGGCGCGATCTGCGCGGATTAATTTCGCGCCCGACGGTTAGGGAGGCACAGCGCTACCGCGCATCGATCGATTCGCATATCGACAATCTGCTTTCCGGCGGGGGCGAAAGGCTGCTTGATGAAATCGAACCGATCGTCGTTCTCGGCATTCATCATGAGCAACAACATCAGGAATTACTGCTCACCGATATCAAGCACGTGTTTTCGCTGAATCCGCTCTATCCTGTTTTTCGAGAGCGGAACATCAACATCGCTGCCGGGAAAGTCGTGCCGATGCGCTTTGTCGAATTCGAAGAGACAACGGCTACGATCGGCCATGACGGCCGAGGGTTTGCCTACGACAACGAAGGACCGCGGCATCAAGCGCTGATTCCCCGATTTTCACTCGCCTCACGACCGGTAACAAACGGCGACTATATCGAATTCATCGAAGACAATGGTTACACACGGACGGAATTCTGGTTATCCCTCGGATGGATGACGGTGAACGAATTACGCTGGCAAGCGCCGCTTTACTGGACGAAACGCGACGGCGCCTGGTGGAACTTCACACTCTCAGGTTTTCGCCCCGTCGATGAATCCGAGCCGGTCACGCACGTGAGCTATTTCGAAGCCGATGCTTATGCGAACTGGGCGGGCGCGCGTCTTCCGACAGAATTCGAATGGGAGCGCGCTGCATTGGATTGTCCGGTCGAAGGAAATTTCGTCGAGGAGGAATTGTTCCACCCCGCAGCCGTGGCTGTAGCGTCCGCTGTCTCAGCGGACAAATCGGCGCAAGACCAACGCCTTCACCGAATGTTTGGCGACGTTTGGGAATGGACGCGCAGTTCCTACGCTCCCTATCCTGGTTATCGTGCGGTGCCGGGCGCCCTCGGCGAATACAACGGCAAGTTCATGTGCAACCAATACGTGTTACGGGGCGGTTCCTGTGCCACTTCGCGCACCCACATTCGCCGCACGTATCGCAATTTCTTCCAACCGGAAAAACGCTGGCAGTTTACAGGAATCAGACTCGCGCGGGACCCGCAATAAATCGCTAGGTCGCGAGTTGCCGCGGCGACCGCGCTGCTCTTAGGTGTCACAATGGCCGGAGATTCCTTAACCGCCCCCGAACAAATTTCCACGGCAGAATCGTCGGATTTTCTTGCGGACGTTATCGCCGGGCTTTCCAACGATCCGCGTATGCTTCCATGCAAGTATTTCTACGACGAGCGGGGCGCGGCGTTGTTCCAAAAAATTTGCGAACTGCCGGAATACTACATCACCCGGACCGAGATTGACATTCTGGATCGAAACCGCGCCGAGATCGCATCGCAGATCGGAGCGAATGTCGAGCTGATTGGACTCGGCACCGGCGCCGGCACCAAGACTTGTATTCTGATCGAAGCGCTGCAGGATCCCGCCGGTTATATCCCTGTTGATATCTCGGAGAAGCAACTGCGCGAATCGACTGCTCTTTTCCAAAAAATCTTTCCCAATCTCGAAATCCTGCCGGTTTGTGCCGACTACTTGCAACCGGTGACGCTGCCTTCACCACGGCGCAAAGCTGCGCGTAACGTCGTTTATTTCCCCGGATCGACTATCGGGAACTTCGAGCCGAAAGAGGCCGTGGAATTCCTGCGTCGGATTGCCAATGTTTGCCATCGAGATGGCGGACTGCTCATCGGCGTAGATTTAAAAAAAGATCAGCACGTGCTCGAAGCCGCCTACAACGACGGCGCCGGCGTTACTGCGCAATTCAATTTGAATTTGTTAGATCGCCTGACCCGTGAGTTGGGCGCAGATTTCGATCTGGATCAATGGCGGCACCGGGCGATCTATAGTTCAAGCGCCGGCCGCATTGAAATGTATCTCATCAGCGAAATCGATCAGTTTGTTCATCTCGACGAACACAAATTCCATTTTCGTCGAGGCGAAAAGATCATCACAGAGTATTCCTACAAATACGCACCAGAAGAGTTTGCAGCACTCGCCCGAACGGCCGGATTCGAATTTGTCCGGACGTGGACTGACGATGCACGTCTGTTCGGGGTTTTCTATTTCAGCTGCAGCTCCGAGTCGTCGGGATGACCGCGGCCCCGAAAGCTTTCGGGGCTACAGTATGAGCACGCTCTTTGTCATTCCGAGCGAAGTCGAGGAATCTCTGATTTTTTTCTAAGAGCGTCTTTAGGACGTCGTCAATTTCAATGAACGGCCTTGTCAAACTTGTCGATGTGAGCAAACGCTATGCGGACGCAGCCGCGTTGCACCCGACGACTCTCTCAATCGATCGCGGCCAGACCACCATCCTTATCGGTCCGAGCGGGTGCGGCAAATCAACTTTGCTGCGGTTGATCATTCGTTTGATCGAACCCGATTCTGGCTCGATCGAGTTCGACGGCGAACCGATTACTCCTGGTAACATCAACGCGATTCGGCGCCGGATTGGTTACGTCATTCAGGAGGGCGGCCTTTTCCCGCATCTGACCGCGCGCGCCAATGTTCTCTTGATGGCCCACCACGTTGGAAAATCCCGGGAGGAAATGCATAAGAGGCTCCTGGAATTGTGCGAGCTGACAAGATTTTCCAACAATTTGCTCCCGCGATATCCTGTCGAGCTTTCAGGTGGCCAGCGGCAGCGCGTCAGTTTGATGCGCGCTTTAATGCTTTCTCCAGAGCTGCTCTTGCTCGACGAACCGCTCGGCGCGCTGGATCCGTTGGTGCGGGCTTCTTTGCAAAACGATCTCAAAGAAATTTTCGCGCGCTTACAGCAGACGGCGCTCTTTGTTACTCACGATTTAGCGGAAGCGATTTATTTCGGTGACCAAATCGTGCTTATGAATGAAGGCGGGATTGTGCAAAAAGGTCCGGTTACCGATCTCCGCGAAAGACCCAGCGATCCTTTCGTCTCCGAGTTCATCAACGCGCAGCGCGGGCTCGCGAGTCTATGAATCGAATTAGGAAAGCAGGAAAAGAGGAAAGAGCTGAATCTGGAATCCAGGAATCCAAGAACGGGAACTTAGGAATTCGATTGTCTCTGGTCTCCCTTTTTCCAGACTTTTTTCTTCTTTCCTGCATTCCTGTTTTCCTGATTTGTTTTGCTTCGGCATCCGCTCAGCCGATCGTGATCGGCTCAAAAAAGTTCACAGAGTCGTACGTGCTCGCGGAAATTGCCAAACGCGCGCTAACGGATGCCGGAATTCCAGTGGAACACCGCCAGGGCATGGGCGGCACGATCATTCTCTGGCAAGCGCTGCGCGGCGGACAAATCGACGCGTACCCGGAATACACTGGAACCATCGCGCAGGAAATTCTAAAGGGGGATCACTCGTCATCGCTCGCCGAAATTCGCGACTCGCTCGCAAAATTTGGCGTCGGAATGACGGAGTCACTCGGCTTCAACAACACTTATGCGCTGGTGATGCGACGCAGCGAAACGCAACGACTCGGTGTACGCACAATCAGCGATCTACGAAGATATCCCGAGCTCAAGGTTGGACTCACGCACGAATTCCTGGATCGGCAGGACGGCTGGCAGCCGTTGCGGGATCGTTACGCACTTCCACAACGGAATGTCATCGGCATCGATCACGCGCTCGGTTATAGCGCGCTCGCCAATGGATCGATTGACGTAAAGGATGCTTACTCGACGGATGCAAAGATAGAACAGAATGATCTCGTCGCTCTCGAAGACGACCTTCAATTTTTTCCAAAGTATGAAGCGATCTTCCTGTTCCGACTCTCCATGCCCGCGGATGCGATTGCTGCGTTGCGTCGCCTGGAAGGAACACTGAATGAAAAACGCATGATTCGCCTCAACGCGGAAGCAGAGCGCGCAAAAAATTACGCGAGAGCAGCAGACTTGTATTTTGAACGCGGCGTAGGATCGAGGAATACCGTGGGCGAATCGTTTCCCAAGAAGCTGGTGCGCTGGACACTTCGCCATCTCCAGCTGGCAGGATTTTCATTGTTGCTTTCCATGATCGTCGGCATTCCGCTTGGCATCGTTGCCAGTCGCGGTGGAGCAATCGGGCAGGCGATTCTTGGTTTTGCGAGCATTGTACAAACAATTCCATCGCTCGCCATGCTGGCCTTGCTTGTTCCCATTCCCTTTTTCGGAATTAGCGTTCGCACTGCCATCGCCGCGCTTTTTCTTTACGGATTGCTGCCGATTGTGCGTAACACCGCAAGCGGGTTACAGGACATTCCGCGAGCAATGCGCGAATCCGCAATTGCATTGGGACTCAGCCCGATCGCCCGGCTTTGGGAAATTTATCTGCCGATTGCGTCGCGCTCGATTCTCTCTGGAATCAAAACCAGCGCCGTGATTAATATCGGAACCGCCACACTCGCGGCATTGATCGGCGCCGGAGGTCTGGGCGAGCCGATCCTGAGCGGCCTAAACCTGAACGATCGCGTGACGATCTTGGAAGGCGCGATTCCAGCCGCTCTGCTGGCGCTGCTTGTGCAATGGATTTTCGATTTGCTCGATCGCGTTCTGATTCCAAAAGGACTGCGTTTGTAGTGGCGGAATCAATGTGGAGGGCAGGGCTCCGCGACGCTCGGCTCACGGACTTCGTCCCTCCATTAGTTGCGAATGCGATGTAAGGTACGGACATGCCAATCGCGTCAATCAATCCCGCCACAGGCGAAAAGGTGAAGGAGTTTGCTCCCTTTGATGACAGCGAAATCGAGAAACGGCTGAGTCGCGCCGAAAGGGCATTCGGGAGGTATCGCCGAACCACGTTCCCCGAGCGCTCGGAGCTTTTGGAGGATGTAGCGGAGTTGCTATTCCAGGA
>CATPBS010000295.1 GCA_955652715.1 uncultured Candidatus Udaeobacter sp. | reverse complement strand
GCTAACCAGGATCGGTGAAGCGGCAGCGTTTGTCGTTCCGGAAATCCTGGCGATCGATGACCAGAAGTTCGCACAGTTCATTGCCGATCCGGCGTTGAATGATTGGCGAATTAAGTTGCACAAACTTCGGCGGATGAAACCACATGTGCTCTCTGAAGCCGAGGAACGCATTCTGGCGCTGGGCAGCGTCGCGCTCAGCGGTTACGACGACACGTTTTCGCAACTGACAGATGTGGACATGAAGTTCGGCGTTCTGACGGATGAGACCGGACGCGAAAAACAGCTGACCCAAAGTTCATTCAGCTCATTTTTGGTGAAGCGCGATCCTGAGCTGCGCAAACGGGCGTTCCATCAATTCTACACAGAATTTCACGACCATGAGTACACGCTTGCCGCGTCGCTCGCCTATTCGGTCAAGGCGGATGTGTTTCACGCAAGAGCAAGGCATTATTCATCTGCGCTCGAAGCGGCGCTGTTTCCCGATGATGTGCCGGTTTCCGTTTACGAGGGATTGATCAGCTCGGTCCGAGGGAATTTGGAGCCGCTCTTTCGCTATTTCGATTTGCGCCGACGCGTTCTTGGCTTGAACGAACTGCATCATTACGACACGTACGTCCCGCTCGTTCCGGAAATCGAGACGCGCTTCACCTTTGATGATGCCGTCAAAATGGTTTTGGCTGCGCTGGCTCCGCTCGGGAAGGAGTATGTCGATGTGCTGGCGGAAGGGTTGCGCTCGAATCGGTGGTGCGATCGCTACGAAAATAAAGGCAAACGCAGCGGCGCGTTTTCATCCGGAAGTTACGGCGCGCCACCGTACATCCTGATGAACTACAAGCAGGACGTCTTCGCCGATGTTTACACACTCGCGCACGAGGGTGGTCACTCCATGCACAGCTGGTTCTCGCAAAGCTCGCAGTTGTTTCAGGATTACGAGTATCCGATTTTTCTAGCCGAGGTAGCCTCGACATTTAACGAAGAATTGCTCACGCATCATCTGCTCGAGGCAACGAGCGATCCGAAGATGCGGGCTTATGTCATCAACAGGCAAATCGACGACCTGCGCGGCACGCTCTTCCGGCAGACCATGTTTGCTGAGTTTGAAAAAATCACTCATGCCATGGATGAAGGCGGAGATGCGCTGACGCTCGATGTTTTTAAATCGGAGTATCACAAACTCCTTGAGACCTATTTTGCTGAAAATTTTGTGCTTGATCAGGAGCTTGATCTGGAATGCCTGCGTATTCCGCATTTCTACCACGCATTTTACGTGTACAAGTATGCGACAGGAATTTCCGCTGCGGTGGCGCTTTCGCAGCGCGTTCTATCCGGCGAGCTTGGAAGCGTGGACGCGTATCTGAATTTTCTGCGCTCGGGCGGCTCGAAATTCCCGTTGGAGACGTTGAAGGCGGCAGGCGTGGATATGGCTACACCCGCGCCAATCGAAAGTACATTGCGTTTGTTCGAACAACGGCTCGAAGAGCTTGAAGAGCTCTTGCTGTAGCTCCTTCAAGGAGCCCTCAAGGAGGGGCGGTTTCCAATCCGCCCCTTTTTTGGCGGCGGACTAGAGACCGCCGCTCCTCGTTTTTGAGTTTTCGGAGCCGCCTCTTGCTTTGATACACTTGATCGTCCGTGGCCGAACTGCGTTTCTTCAATCCTTACGCAGAGATTCGTTTCACTGCGAATCGCTTGCCACATTGGCAACAAGAACGCGCAGTGTATTTCGTGACGTTCCGACTCGCCGACGCCGTGCCTCATAATCTGCGCACTCAACGGGAATCGGAACGTGAAATGTGGTTGCGCATTCATCCGCAACCGTGGAGCGCCGAAGTTGAGCGCGAATATCACGAACGGTTCTCAGGCGCAATTGAACGTTGGCTCGACGCTGGCTACGGTTCTTGTATCCTGCGACGACGTGACTGCGCAGAAATTGCGGGTGAAGCGTTGCGGCACTTTGATGGCGAACGAGTAGCCATAATCTCGTCTGTGGTAATGCCAAACCATGTGCATGTACTTTTCGTGCAAAACACCGACTGGCTTTTGGAAAAGCCGCTGCGTAGTTGGAAGAGCTTTACTTCACGAAGAATTAACTCGCTGCTCGGCCGCGAGGGGAGTTTATGGCAACGGGATTACTTCGATCGGCTAGTTCGTAATGAGAAGCATTTCGCAAATTGCGTGCGCTATATCCGCAGGAATCCTGCTAAGGCACGTCTACACAGCACAGAATTCATTTTTTACGAGAGCGAGCTTGCGCGAAGCCTTGAGTAGCCAAGCAGGGGCGCT
This sequence comes from uncultured Candidatus Udaeobacter sp., assembly GCA_955652715.1. Lineage (GTDB taxonomy): Bacteria > Verrucomicrobiota > Verrucomicrobiia > Chthoniobacterales > UBA10450 > Udaeobacter. Next base: position 2,877 of record CATPBS010000295.1, on the reverse strand, counting down.
TGTTAATCCCGTCCCTCTTGAGGCGGCGGACTAGAGACCGCCGCTCCTTGAGCCACCGCGCAGCGCTTTGGGAAAGATCGTTCCTTGTTACTGTTCGACGATGCAACTGGACGCCGATCAGCTTCTTCACCGGCTGAAACCGCTGTTCCGAGAAAACTTCGAAAAGTTTGGCGAGCTAGGCGCTGCGGTTTCGGTTTGGCAAAATGGGAAACCGATTGTCGACCTTTACGGCGGATTTCGCGATGCGCGTCGCGAACATCCGTGGACGAGCGACACGCTTGTTTTGGTATGGTCGGCGACGAAGGGAATTGGCAGCGCGTGTGTGTTGCATGCAATGCAGGAACACGAGATTAAGATCAAGCGACGCGTAGCAGAGTTCTGGCCCGAATTTGCACAGGCTGGCAAAGAACAAATTACGCTCGCCCAGTTGCTTTCGCATCAGGCGGGGCTTTGCGCTTTGGATCGGCGCGTCGATGTACTGGACTACGATGCGGTCATTCGCGCCCTTGAAGCGCAAAAACCGTTGTGGCCACCAGGCACTGCTCACGGTTATCACGCGCGCACGTTTGGATTTCTTCTAGATGAACTCGTGCGCCGAATCGCCGGAAAAACGCTGTCGGATTACTGGCACGAAAATTTTGCCCGACCACTGAGTCTCGATTTCTGGATCGGCCTACCTGAAAAGGAAAATCCCCGCGTGGCAACGATGTACGCGCCAAGAAGCGGCAAGCCGCCTGAACCGAAACAGTTTTATGCGGATCTCGTTACACCCGGCACGCTCGCGCGCAAGACATTTACCTCACCTTACGGGTTGAAGACGGTCAGCGGGATGAATACTCCCGCAATTCGTGCGCACCCGATTGTCTCTTTTGGCGGGATCGGGAGCGCCTCGGCATTGGCCAGATTTTATTCCATACTTGCGAACGGCGGAAAGGCCGATGGCCAGACATTCTTCCCAGGAGAAACACTTGAATGGATGAGCGCGACGCTGACCGATGGCATCGACCGGGTTTTTCAAATACCAACAGCGTTTTCGGCCGGATTCATGAAGGATTCACGAAATGCAGCGCGAAGAATGCTTGGGCCATCACGAACTTGCTTTGGACATCCCGGCGCAGGTGGCAGCCACGTTTTTGCCGATCCTGAAAATAAAATCGCGTTCGCCTACGTAATGAATCAAATGGAGCAATCACTTTTGCCGAATGAAAAATCGCTGCGACTGGTCGATGCGATTTACCAATGAGGCAACGTCCGGGAGCGCCCGGGTCGCGCGATACCTATTCGCCAATAACAGTGACGGAAACCTTTCGCCGATGCGGTGCGCGCCGGTGTTCAAAGAGAAAAACACCCTGCCACGTTCCGAGCTGCATTTTTCCATCGACCATCGGTATGGTCTCACTTGTGCGCGTCAATACCATCCTGATATGGGATGGCATGTCGTCACTGCCCTCGGAACCGTGCGTGAAGTAATCGGCATCTTCTGGCACCAGGCGATCAAAAAACTCTTCCAAGTCGCGGCGCGCGGTCGGATCCGCATTTTCCATGATGAGAATGCTGCAACTGGTGTGCTGAACAAACACAGTCACTGTCCCGTTTCGCACTTCGGACCTGTCGATCTTCGCCTGCAGATCATCGGTGATTTCGTAGAGGCTCTTGCCCTTCGTGCGAACTTCAAATCGATCATGATAAACGTGCATAAATTTTCAGACCGAGAATACCATGTGGTAAAGTAGTCGTCGCGCCTACGGCGCTGAAAAACCGCGGAATGACACGATGAAAATTCGAGTCCAGTTTTACGCGCAATTGCGCGATCTGGTTGGAATGCGCGAGTTGGATATTGATCTCGTCGAAGGCGCGACCGTGCATGACCTACTCGACCAAATCTACGCGCAGCAACCGTCGCTTCGTCCTCACGATAAAAGCATTTTGATTGGTGCCGGCGTGGAATTTGTCGATCGCAATTACGAATTGAAGCACGGCGAGAAGATTTCCATCATGCCGCCGGTGCAAGGCGGGTGATCAAGGAGCGGCGGTCTCCAGTCCGCCGTCCGGACAGGGCGGATTGGAAACCGCCCTTCCTTGAGTTAATCGCGGAAATTTTTGAAGTTCGTTGCCACACCGAAGTCGCGACTGCGCACGAACTGAATCACAGCCTGGAGTTCATCTTTCTTTTTTCCCGTCACCCGAATTTGTCGGTCCTGCAATTGGCTTTGCACTTTGAAGCCCTGTGACTTGATCGCCTGAATAATTTCTTTTGCTTTGTCTCCTTCGAGGCCCTGCCTGATTTTCAATTCCTGTCGGGCATGACCGACTGACGAGACGGCAGGCTCTTCTTGATCGATGTTGCGGAGATCGACTCCCCGCCTAGAAAATCTACCGATGACGATTTCTCGCAGCGCTTTCAAGTGCGTTGAATCGTCCGCCGTCAAAACAAGCTTGTCCTTTTCCGAAACGATTTCCGTCTTCGCATCCTTCAAATCGAAGCGGGTAGCAAGCTCTTTGCGCGCCTGATTAATCGCATTGTCGATCTCCTGCGTGTCCACTTCTGAGACGATGTCGAACGATGGCATGGCGATTCCCGCTGCTAGATACTTGATGCTCGATGTCTAATCGGACGCAAACCAAGCTTACGGATTCGCCTGCACAATCTGGATGTTGCCTTCCGCCACGCGGATTTTCATTGAAGCCTCGCCTCCACCGTTAAGCAGAGTGTCGATGTTCATGCCAGCTGCAGATGACAGTTCGGCAATTGTGATACTTTTAAAATCGCTGGCGATTTTTCCATGTGTCGCTTTGGCAAGGAGATGGAAAGCGGCGTCGCCAGGAATATACGCCCGTAAGTTTCCCTGTGCGATATCTGCCTGCGCGGAAAACTTG
>CATPBS010000294.1 GCA_955652715.1 uncultured Candidatus Udaeobacter sp. | reverse complement strand
GTGCCACGCGTACGATGCGATCACCGCGCGCGAGTACGCTCATTCCCGGCGTGACGCTAAGATCGCGCGGATCGAACAGCCGCGCGTTACGAATGACGAGATCGCTTGTGGGAACGTGTGCGAGCTGCTGCGCGAGACGCCTGGACCATACATTGTCAGCCTCTTGTTGAGCGGCTTGCAACTCCGAGATCGCCGCTTGGTATTGAGCGGCAATAACGGAAAACCAGCTCGCTACTGATGCTGCCGTGTTGCCATCGTGATCCAGCCAGATCGACTGCGGTGTAAAAAACAGGCCAGTGATGCGGTACTGAATCAGTTCGGCGTTACCGGATACACCATTAACACTGAGCTTGCCTGATTCCTCAATACTCGCTTCTCCCGCAGGCAGCAGTGACAGCTTGTGATCCGGCGCTTTGAGCAGAGCACGCGCGAGGACGCCAGTAAATTCGGGCGGTGGATTAGCCGGGATGTAGAACGCTTCACCGGTCACGGGTTGCTCGCCCTGTTCGAAGCGATTTTTCCAAAGCGTCTTGCCATTCTTGAGTTCGAATCGTTCTTCGATAGGCGCTTTCATGTAATCATTGCCATGACCTTCGTATTTGGTCGGCACTCCGACAGCGTCGAGCTTCCAGGCTGCCGTGATGTGATCACCGCGGCCACGGTCGTTATAGGAATATTCGGCGTGTGCCGTGCCCGTAGCGTCGGTCCGCAAGGTCTGCGTCCCAGCGGCGTTGCCTTGAATCAGGATCTTGTCAGTGCGTTGCTCTGCCGACAGTTGCGCGATTCCGGCGAATGCTATGATCAATGCAATGAACGAGCGCATACTCAGGTCCTCGTAGGCAGTGCCACCGAGCACATACAAGCGATGAATGATGTTTTCATAGCGGTGCTTTGAGATGAGAAGCAGCGAACTACCGAGTTAGATTCAAGGATTTTCTGCGTTGCAACCCTGCTTAAGGGGCAAGACGATACAGTTTCCGCAGAATCGTGCCGCCCAATGGGACGTTTGCGGTTAAGATTGAAACGCGCAGAGAGTGTTAATACAGCTGCAACGACTCGACTGTCGGTTCGTCAATTGCTCCGGTAATTGGCAAGCCGTAATCGCGCTGGAAATTCGCAAGAGCCGCTCGCGTTTCAACGTCTAGCGAACCCGTTATTGGTCCAGAATAGTACCCTGCATCTTGCAAGGCGACTTGGACATTAGCGATCACCTCGTCGGGAAGCAGATCACCGTACGTGTAGATCGGTCCGTCATAATCGTAGGAGGTTTGCAATGGATCGTACCCCCATGCCGGATACCAATAGCTTCCATCCAGAAAATAGTATCCACTGCTAACGAACACGATCGTGTTACAATGGTCGTGCCACCAGTCACGATCATGCCGTTCGTGCCAATGACGGCGGAACGCATCGGGATAGCTGAGGTTATCGCGTCTGTCGCGCCATTTCTTTGTAGCCGTGTCTCTGAGTGATTTGTGCGTCTCCAACTGAGGTCCCGCCGGATCGTGGCTGGCGACGTGCCGTTGAGAGTTTATCGCCGCGAGCATCCGATTCTCAATTCCCACGCTGCGCCGTTCACGCATTGCCGCCAAAGTGCGCAATTCCCTTTGACGCGTCGCTGGATCAAGCGTGATCGTCTCCTGCTCTCCAGCCCGCGCACTCCGTTGCACCCTCAACGCCGCAAAAGTAGGATTCAAAGTCCGCACGACCGGCGAATAATTCCGCTGCAGATTTGTCCCCGCTTGGCCGATCATGCGCGGCGAGTATGAGCTAAACGTTCGCGGGCTGGACGGTACAGCGGTACGCATCGTGTATGGCGCGATTGGCGCATTCGGACGATCAGTCGTCGCTCGTGCGGCCTGATTGATTACCGGGCGAGAAGAAACGTTTTGCGCCGCCGGAACATTAGCTTGTCCGGCAGCCATCCGGACATCGACCGCGGCCGTCAATGCCGCGACCAAGCAAAGCGCCGAAAATCCAGACAGTTTCATTAACTGCTCCGCGGATTAAACATCACAAATGCCGCTTGGTTGCAAGCTTTTCGTTCCACCTTATTTGCAATCAACTTCGCTCTCGAGATTGGATGCGGAATTGTTCTTGGGAAAAATCGCGCGTGGCAGGTTGCAATCTGCAGTGCGAAACTTAGAATCTCAAATCTTTTCCTGGGGTCTTAGCTCAGTTGGTAGAGCGCCTCAATGGCATTGAGGAGGTCACGGGTTCGAATCCCGTAGGCTCCATTTTTCCATGCTGCTATATCGGCAGCTAGTGTGGACGATAGCGCGCCATTAAGAATTGCAGAACCGGCCGATCCTGAGTTCCGGGCGGTAACAATCGCGTTACTTTTCCGATGCAGCGCGCAGCGTGCATTGCTCCGATTCTACAGGCATGAAAACAATAAGCGATCCTACAGCAAATGATTCTAGTAAGAGCGAGAATCGGCCTTTAGAGGACAACTTGGAGAAGAGAGTTAAACCTCGGAAAAGTTTTATCAGTCGTCGTTCGTTCCTAGGCAAATCGCTCGCCGTCGGAGCAGGAACAATCGGCGTAGGCGTACTGGGTGGTAGTCGAATCGCAGAAGCAAGTCGCGGCGGTTTAACGCCCGGGGACGCAGCCCTGCTGCGGTTCGCAGCCGCGGCGGAAATACTCGAGGCCGATTTCTGGATCCAATACAACGAGCTCGGTGGCATCCAGGATCCCGAAGTCCCGGGGGGAACTGGCAACCCACTCTATACCGCCGCCCTCGCGGTGCTGGATTCAGACATGGCTCAGTACATCCACGACAACTCTGATGATGAAATCACCCATCATAACTTCCTCAATGCCTACCTCGCTTCCAAAGGAGCG
>CATPBS010000293.1 GCA_955652715.1 uncultured Candidatus Udaeobacter sp. | reverse complement strand
TTCGACCCAACTTCGATTCCCGCTTACACGAAAAGCGGTTTCGAGCGCGTGCAGAGATTGAAGCTGACTTCAGATGAGGCCCAATTCGCCTCGCAATTCAACGGTGCCCGGTCCGTGCAACAAATTGCCAAAAACCTGAGATTAGATTTAAAATCTGTCCGGCCACTGCTGTTCCGGTTTCTCGCCCTTGAAATAGTGGAATGCTGGCCTGCCAACACAGCGGCAAAACCACAGCAGCGAAGCTTCTTTCAGCGTCTTCGCGGCGTCGGCCGGAGCGACCGGTAACTTCACCCCGAATGGCTTCGGGGACGGTCGTTCATGAAAAGAAGAGTTCTCGTAGTCGATATCGGCGGCACACACGTAAAACTGCTTATGTCGCTCGGTGACGAGCGCGAATTTGTTTCGGGGCCGCGAATGGGGCCGGAAAAGTTTCTCACAAGATTCGTGGAAAATGTGCGCGGCTGGAAATTCGATGTGGCGTCAATTGGTTTTCCCGCGCCCGTGCGCAAGGGACGAATCGTCGGAAATCCAAAACATCTGGGAAAGGGATGGATTGGCTTCAATTTTAGTCGGGCACTTGGCGTACCAGTGCATGTGATCAACGACGCAGCCATGCAAGCGCTGGGCAGTTACCGTGGCGATGGGCGCCTGCTCTTTCTCGGGCTCGGAACCGGCTTGGGCTCAGCTCTGGTCTGGGACAAGGCTTTGATGCCGCTTGAGCTCGGGGATCTGCCTTATCCCGACGGCAAGATCATTGAAAACTATCTCGGCATTCCAGGCCTGGAGTTGTTAGGTGAAAAAAAATGGAAACGAGAAGTTACTTACGCGATCACACAATTAAAAAAGTCCTTCATCGCCGATTATGTCGTCCTCGGCGGCGGCCTTGTGCACCGTTTCGATCGATTGCCAAACGGGACTGAGCGCGGACGAAATGAAAACGCATTCGTCGGTGGAAAACGTTTGTGGGAAACAAAAAGAAATTCGCGCGAACTGAAATGGCACGTGCTCTAAACGCGAAAACCTCTCGTCGCTAAAGGCTGCGACGTTCTTGGGATTTCCGCGTTGGGAAGCTGCGCTTTACTTGAGTGGCCTTGGAACGAGTCGATCATCGGTCCGCGAAACGTCCTTTAGCTGTGCAATTGCATTGATTTCGTTGATCCGACGAACCAGCATTTCGTTCCCGTTCGCTTCAAACACGCCAAAGTCGGAATCGATCGTGAACTGGTTTGCGCCGAAGTAGGTGGGAACCGGTTCGCGCACTTATGATGAGGTCCTGCGAGAATTTCCGGACGCAGGATCTCGCTCGCGTTTAGCACGGGCAGTTCTTCAAACGCGGCTTCCGCTCGGCGTACTTCGAATGGTTCCAGCGTCTGCCCCGTACTCGAGAACGCCACATCAAGCGTGATGACCAGAAACAGAATGCAGATTTGTATCGCCTTCATTTATGTTTTAAGCCTCTTAAGCATCGCTTTGTACTACGACTAAAGTCCGATGGGCGGGAAGGCTTTTGAGCAAGACTGTTGTTACGCTAAATGAACGGCAAATGCATATGAGAATGCGAATCGCGGTCCCGTCGGTCACGAAAGTTCTGGTGTTAGTTTTGCTTTTAGCTGGTTGTAATTCAAAAAAAGAAAATGAGCGCCTGACCGATGAGGTGATCGAGCAGACCTACAAGGTGAACGCCGACGCCAGTCTGCGCATCGCGAACCCACGGGGATCGATCGCGATCCGCGGCGCGGATACATCGGAGGTGCGGATGCGAGCGGTCAAATCCGCCTTTAGCGCCGCTCAACTGAAGGACATCACTGTGGATGTAACGGCGGAACCTGCCGACATCTTAATCAAGACCGCGTTCCTGCGGCAAAAGAAAATGCCGTTCTTCGCCGGCAGTGGCACCGTCGACTATACGTTGTTTGTTCCGCGCACCGCCAGGATCGCCCGGCTGGATGTGGATGACGGCAAAGTGTCGATCGAGGGAATTCAGAATGCAGACGTGCGGGCCAACGTGGTAAACGGCCAGCTGGACATCCGAAACTGCTGCGGCAATGTCAAAGTGGCGGTTGCCAATGGTGGGCTCGATCTCATCTATGGCCGGTGTGAAGGACCGTACTTCTTGGCTGAAGCTCAGATTTTGAACGGAAACGCGCGTCTCTCCATTGCGCGCGGCGCCGCATTGCGCGTCCACTGCGAAACGCTAAACGGAAAAATCACGAACAACCTCGACCCGATGGTCGAACTCAACGGCCGGTCTTCACGCAACGTAGACATCTCCCTCGGTAACGGCAGGCGCTCTGATATTACAGTGCGCGCAACATCGGGCGACATTACGATCGTCGCCGCGGAACCTGGCGGATAATGCGCACGCTTATTTACTTTGGGCTATGTACTTGTCGCTGTTTCACGGCGATTTCACGCAACGAAAACCAAGATGGTTCGTGCCGGTGTTGACCTCGCCTTTGCCGCGCGTCCCGACGATATAGCGTGAGCAGTATTGGTCGTTACAAAGAAATGAACCGCCGCGATGCACGCGCTTCTTCTCGTTAGCCTCAGCCGGATCGAACGGTGAATCTGGCCCCTGCGGATTGTTCGCTACGCCGCCTTTGTCGGACAGCTCCTTGTAGTAGTCAGGCCGATACCAATCGCTGCACCATTCCCAGACGTTCCCCGCCATGTCGTAAAGGCCGTAACCATTTGGCGGAAAACTCTTCACCGGTGCAATACCGGCATAACCGTCTTCCCCAGCGTCCTTCACTGGAAATTTTCCTTGCCAAGTGTTCGCCATCCATTTCCCCCGGGGCCGAAATTCATCCCCCCAGACGTAAGTTTTTCCTGAGAGACCGCCTCGCGCCGCAAATTCAAATTCGGCTTCTGTCGGCAGACGTTTGCCCGCCCATTTCGCGTAAGCTTCCGCGTCAGGATAACCAATTTGGACGACAGGATATTTTTCCTTTCCCTTGATGTCGCTCTGCGGTCCGAGCGGATGCCGCCAGTTCGCGCCTTTGACGTAACTCCACCATTGATAATGATCGGTGAGCGGAACATCGTGATCGGTCGGCGCGAATACTACGGAGCCTGCAACCAGATTTTCAGCCGGCGCAGTTGGAAATTCTTCTTTTGTCGGGGTGCGTTCCGCGATCGTCATGTAGCCAGTTGTCTTAACAAACTTCTCGAATTGCTCGTTCGTCACCGCAGTTGTGTCCATCCAGAAGGCACCTACGCGAACGCGATGAATCGGACCGGCGTCGTTCGACGCCATTGGCATTTCATGGCTGCCTTCCCAATTTACAGCGGCGCCCATCGAGAATTCGCCGCCCGGAATCCACACCATGCCCGGTGGCGCTTCTCCCGGAGAGGGAGCCTTGTTCGCAACTGTGGCGACGAAATCGCCGGTGCCGCAAAATGCCGTCCTACACGTTAAGAGTGCTGCGACAAGGACGATCGCAAGACGCGGCATTTTCAGATTGTAACAGAAGGAAGCAGAGGAAACGGTTAGCGCGGTGTTTCATAGGGCGGCTCGTCTGTTGCGATCGGAGTGGTCTGCACCGGCGGATTGATTAGCTGGAAAATTACGG
>CATPBS010000292.1 GCA_955652715.1 uncultured Candidatus Udaeobacter sp. | reverse complement strand
TTACGGGACGGTGCGGATCGAACCGGCATTTGTGGTGCGCGTTCGAGCGCAAAATGACGGTTTCATCCAATTGGCGGAACCTTTTTCCGCCGGTCGAGGCGCAATCGGCAAGAACGTCGAAAAAGGTCAGTTGCTGGCGACAATCGCGGACGAGGAGACCGCTCGAGAATTGAAGCAAGCGCGGGCGGATTTGCAGGCCGCCGTCGACCGCGCGGCGCTTCCGCTCGCCTCGTCGGAGTTGCTCAAAGCGGCGGAGGACAATCTGCAGCGCCTCGAAAAAGTGGTCGGTTCGGGCAACGTGCCAGCAGTCGAATATCAAAGGGCCAGGAGCGAAGCAAACCGGCTGCGAGGCGCAGTGGCAGCGGAGCGGATCGAGCGGGATCGCAATCTCCACTCACTGGAGGAGACGACTAAGAAACTGGAGGCCCAGATGAAGAGCGCGGAAGTCCGTTCGCAGATCGACGGGCTTCTGACTAATGTGCAGACAATCGATGGGGAACTGGTGTCAGACGGCAACGAGCTTTTCACAGTGTCGTCACGCAAGAATTACGTCCGCGGCGAAGTAAACGAAGAAGATGTGGGCGAAGTGAAACCGGGGATGAAGGCAAAAGTGCAACTATATGCTTATCGGACCCGAACTTTCACCGCGCGCGTCACATCCGTCCAACCCGCTGCCGATCCAACCACGCAGCGCTATACGGTTGTGCTGGAGATGGAAAATCCGCCCGACAATTTGATGGTCGGAATGACCGGGGAGATGAACATCATTACCGGCATGCACCAAAATGCCCTTTTGGTGCCCACGCGCGCTCTGCTTGTCGATCAAGCGTTGATCGTGAACCAGGGCACCGTGCATTCTCGCACCGTTGGGGTCGGATTTCGCACCCTCGATTTTACAGAGGTCACCAGTGGCCTGGAAGAAGGCAGTCACGTAATCGTATCCGACCAGGACAAATTCCGTCCCGGAGAAGTGGTACGGCAGCGAATGGTCACTTCACCGCCGCCGCCGAACCCGCCATGACGCCGCCGCTTTATATTGCGCTCCGCTTTTTGGCGTATCGCAAGCGACCATTGCTCCTGAGCCTTAGCGGTGTTGTTTTCGGCGTTGCCATCTTCATCTGCACGCAGGCACAGACCCAGGGCTTCACGCGTTATTTCATCGATTCAACCATCGGCAGCAATGGTGCGCTGGTCGTCAGATCACGTTTTCGACCACGGTACGAACCGCTCATGGTTTCTGCGAAAGGCAAAGAAACCGTGGGACGTCGGCTCTATTTCGAAGGCATTACTAACGCCAACGAAATCATGCGGGTAAGCCGGCAATTTTCCAATGTAGTTTCCTGTTCTCCAGTCCTGCGAGGAACGGTCAGCGCTCGCGCGGGATTTGAGAATGCGACGGTCGAGCTGTACGGCATTGATCCGGCCCTGCATGCACAAACCACAGACATTCTCCACCAGCTGGTTGACGGGAACTTTGATGACTTTCGAAATAACACCACCTCGATCATTATCGGTTCGCGTCTGGCAGAACTTCTTCAGGCGGGCGTCGGCGACACGGTGCAATTGCTCGCACCCAACGGGGAGTACTGGCGGTTCACTGTTGCAGCGATCGCGCGCGCAGGGATTGGATCGATTGATTCAACGCGGGTTTATTCGCATGCCCGTATCGCGCAGGCTCTGCTGCGACAACCCTCGGGCGCGTCGATGATCATATACAAACTTCGTGATCCGAATCGCGCGCCTGCGTTGGCCGAACATTTCGAGGAGCTGTTTCAGCACGGCGCGACCAGTTGGCAGGACCGCGAGGAAAGCACACTGCAACTTTTCCTGACCTTGAGAATGTCGGCCGCGATTACCGTTTCGCTTATCATCCTGCTGGCCGGCTTCGGTATTTTTAATGTCCTTACGATGTCGGTGCTGGCGAAAATTAAGGAGATCGCGATTTTGCGATCCATGGGTTATCGCCGAATCGACATCAGCGCGATCTTTCTTTGGCAAGGCGCGCTGATCGGTGCGGCAGGATCGTTGCTCGGCTGTGCGCTGGGCGCGTTGATGACCTGGGGCGTCTCGCACATTCCCATTCGTCTCCGCGGTTTGCTCTACACAAACTACTTTTTGGTGACGTGGGACTGGCGCCATTATACCTTTGCGACGTTGCTCGCGCTTCTGGCGGTCTTCATCGCGAGTTATGTTCCCGCGCGCCGTGCCGCTGAGTTGGCGCCAGTTGTCACTATTCGAGGCTCCAGATGAACGGCGGAATCTGTCTTAGTTGCCAAGCGATCGAGCGTTATTTGGGCGAAGAGGAAGAGCGCGTGCACGCGTTACGCGGCGTGTCCCTCGATATCGAGACTGGAAGCGTTCATGCGGTGGTCGGCCCGTCGGGCTGCGGCAAAAGCACCTTGCTGTATGTTCTCGGTTTGCTCGATCTGCCCGATGCCGGCCAGGTGGCGATCGAATCCGAGCCGGTGTCGCATTTGAGCGATGACGAACTGGCGCATAAGCGGAACAAGTTCATCGGCTTCATTTTTCAGTTCCATTTTTTGATGGACGAGTTTACCGCGCAGGAAAACGTCACCATTCCAATGCGCAAGCTTGGGCAGCTTTCTGATTCGCAGATGCGTGAACGGGCCGCCCACCTGCTGGAAGCAGTGGGCTTGGGAGACAAATTGCGAAGGCTCAGCCGTCATCTTTCCGGAGGCGAACAACAAAGGGTGGCCATCGCGCGCGCTTTGGCTAACGACCCACGTGTGATCCTGGCCGACGAGCCGACCGGGAACCTGGACACCGCCAACTCCGAGCGCGCGTTCGAACTCCTCCAGAATCTTGTGCACCAACGCGGCAAAGCCTTACTCCTCGCAACCCACAATCCGGCGATTGCCGAAGCGTGCGATTGGACCCATGAAATGAAAGACGGCCGCATCACCGCCAGCCATGCGCGAGGACAGCAAAATTCAAACTTCTGAGACAGCGGTAGCTGATGCCTGTCGAGGCGCAAACTGGAGATGTTCCAAAAGTTTGTCCATATAATCCGCCCATGTGTGAAATTTTCTTGCATGTGCTTCGGAAGATAAACGCGCATAAGTCTCCTGGTCGGTCAGCAATTTTTTGATCCCTGTCGCGAGTGCGTCGGCGCTGGTTTGATCGATGATCAGACACCCGCCGCCTCGCGCGATCTCGCCCAAGGCGCCATTCCCACCACAGATGCATGGTTTGCCGTGCGCTAAACTCTCGACGATCGGAAGACCAAATCCTTCCATGAGAGAGGGGTAAACCGTGAACCGGCAATCGCAATAGGCGCGCCACAAGGTTTGGTCGTTAACATGTCGAAGCCAGCGCAGCGGACGGCCGCGCGTTCGCAGTTTCCAGATTTGGCGCACGATTCTGTTGAACGGCACGCCGACGTTCCGGCCAATCAGATGCAGTTCAAACTTGAGCCCCTCCTGCCAGAGCCTTTCGGCGGCGCGCAATAAGGTGAGATGATTCTTGCGGCCATGAAACGAGCTGACATAAACAACGAGATTGCTGCTGGTATCGCCACTGGGCTCTTGCATCGCGCCTTGAAATTCACCAGGCCACAGCTCAACGCATGTTTCGGCCGGGTTGCAGCCATATTTTTTCCAGAAGTAGTGCAGATCATCACAGGCTTCCTCGGAAACGCAGATTACAAGATCAAAAAGTGCGAGCGATTCGACATAAGGCCGCGTTTTCCTGCTTCGATCGCCGTAAACGGAGGTAAGCCGCAAATCCGTCGCATCGTGAAAAATCGCAACGGTCCGCGCTTGAGTTTGCTTGAGAAAATGTGGCAAAGCCTTACGGCGCAGATCGCGGAAGATGTCAGGTACCAAAAAAATATCGTTTGGTCCAATTTCTTCCTCGAGGTTGATGTGCCGTCTCCGGGTCATGCGCCAAAGCTCGGTTAGAGGGTCTTGGCCCCGCCATTCCGGCCGAGCCATTGCATGTGAGTGAACTTGGAATGGGCGGGTCAGGAATCGATATTCTGGCTCGCCTAGCTCCGTATAAAAATTGCCTGCGGTATTCCAGCAAATCGGACGCACGTGAGTGAATCGGCTCAACTCCGCAAAAATGTTCCGGGTCATCCGTTGCATGCCCGTGTTTTGCACGGACCGGCAGGAGCTGGTGACGTCGATAAAGATTCTCATGTTTGCGCAGCACATTTTCGCAACACGCTTCGCACTTCCAGAAACGTCGGAAGATAATTGGCCGCGGCGAACGCAATCACAGTTGCCGCTATCACGCCTGTAATGCCATAC